>JANNRX010000064.1:0-10672 GCA_031401875.1 Hyphomicrobiales bacterium
CGATCGGCACCACCGGCACGTTGAGAGCACCGTAGAGGTGCGCGACGCCCATCTTGTAATTCGGGCGCGCATCGACAGGACGGCGTGTGCCCTCCGGAAAGATCAGAAGCTGCCCGCCCTGCTGCATGGCGAGCGCTGAAGCCTTGTTGACGGCCGCGATGGCATCCGCCTTGTTGCCCCGGTTGATCGGTACCTGCCCGGTGCGCATCAGATAAAAGCCGAACAGCGGCACGAACATCAATTCCTTTTTCAGGATATAGCGTGGCTCCGCAAAAGAGGCGGCAAGCGCCATTGTTTCCCATGCCGATTGGTGTTTGCAGGCCGCGATGCAGGCGCCTTGCGGGATATTTTCCCGGCCCCGGAATTCCATTCTCACGCCGCAGATCCAGGAATGCAGCCAAAGGTTCGACCAGCACCAGGGATGCAGGACCCGCAGGAAAAAGACTTTGCGCGGGAGCAGCAGAAACGGCAGCGCCAGAATGAACCAGGCGATGTTGTTCAGAACAAAAACCATGTTGAAAATCAGGGAGCGAAGAAAAAGCATGGGCCTGCCACTTGGACGAGGGCCTGATGCGCGCAATCAGACCCGTCGTCGGGATATCGATCCTGTGATGTCGACCGAGGAGGCGGGTGAGGTCAAGCGTGCACGTGCAAAGGCCACGACAAACTTTGCATATTCCTGCCCAAGCGTCTTCATGAGCTGGGGATCTCTCCAGTAGTCGAGGCCTTCCAGGCGCGGTGTGACAACCGGAGCCGCTATCAACAGGACATCCGGCATATGACGCTGAAACTCGACCATCGTGCGGGGCATGTGATAGCTGGAGGTGACAACAACCAGCGATTTGTAGCCATGGGCTTTGGCCCAGCGCCGGGTTTCCTCGGCATTCTCCACCGTATTGCGGGCCTGATGATCGAGATCGATGCAGCAGCGCAGCCAGTTTTTCAGGCCAGGTGCACTTTGCAGTATCTGGGGCATGGAGACGTTCGTGTTGATGCCGCTGATCAGAAGACGCTTTCCGCGACCCTCGGCAAGTCGCTCAACCGCATCCGATATGCGCTCTGCACCGCCTGTCAGTGCAACAATACCATCGCCTTGCGCAAGAACCACGGGCTCTTTCCGTTCGAGGCTGCCGACGAAAGCAAAAAATCCCGTTATGGCCACCACGCTTGCAGCACAAAACGCAAAGGCGGTAAAACGCATGACGACCTGGCCAGACTTTCGAGGGCCTGGATTAGGCTTGTCGGGGTTGGGGCGCACCTGATGCAGGGTCATATCCATTGCGACGGGTCTATTCCACGCGAATCTGGCGGTTAAATGGCCAGTTCATCAGCCTGTGATTTTAATCAAGGCCGCGCAGATTCCGGTAAACCGTCACCCGAGAGACCACTGCGGTCGTGATTGCGACGATGATCGCAATCACGATCACAGCAAGATAACCGCGAAATCCTAAAGCAAACGTTCCAAACAAGGCTTCCAGTTGATCGCCCCCGGGGGTGGCATTCCACCGGCTCGCAAAAAAGCCGGCCATCCAGAACGCCAGCATCGCGCCCCCGCCGCCAAGGGCACCGCCTTTGAGCCCCAGACGCAGGAAATGCCTCTGGAATTCCCTGGCGATGAAACCATCGGATGCGCCGACAAGATTGAGCACCTCGATGATATCGCGATTGCCAGCCATGGCTCCCCGCGTGGCAAAGGCAATCGCAAGCGCTGTCGCGATCAGAACCAGCATCATGATGATGAGGCCCGCGATCACCATGGCACCGGCCATCGCGCCCAGACGCTGGATCCATTGCCGGTGATCATCGAGCGTTGCCGAGGGCACATCCGCCGCCAGTTGGCGCCGCAGGATGGTGAAATCAGGCGTCCCAGCGACCCGTAGTTCAATCAGCCTTGGCACAGGCAATTCGCCGATATCGAGGCCGGTTCCAAGCCATGGCTCCAGCAAGCGTTCGGATTCGCTTCGGGTATAGATTTTCAGAGTCTGCACGCCTGCCGTCGCGCGGGCGAGTTCGGCAGCGCGCGCCACATCGCGCTCCATATCGCGGCCCGGTCTTGGCCTGATCTGGATGGTTGATTCCCGTGCGATATCCGAACGCCAGCTTGAGGAGGCCGAAGCCACCAGTTCCACTGTTCCGGCCGTCATCGAGGCCAGAAAAGTCATGATCGCGACGACAATGACCAGTGCCCGACCAGCGATGCTGCCAGCCGCCAGAAGCGGCGTCTCGCGGAGCTTCTCCGGACGAGCCTGTGTGCTGTCATCCGGCATTGAGGCTTGTGCAGGCATGTTCACCCTTCAATCCTCATGCGACCTTCGGTCAGGATCAGTCGCCGCTCGGGAATCTGGTCCATCAAGGCCCAGTCGTGGGTTGCCATCACGATCGCTGTGCCGAGCTTGTTCAACTCCATGAACAGCCGCACCAGCCGCTTGGCCAGCACAGGATCCACATTGCCCGTGGGCTCATCCGCCAGCAGCAGCTCCGGTCGCACGATCAGCGCCCGCGCGATGGCAGCCCGTTGCTTTTCGCCGCCCGAAAGGATGGAGGGTGGCACATGCAACCTGTCGCCAAGACCGACCCAGCGCAGGAGTTCGATCACCTCGGGGCGATAGCGATCCTCCGACTGGCCCTGCACCCTGAGCGGCAAGGCGACATTCTCATAGGTCGTCAGATGATCGAGGAGGCGAAAATCCTGCAGAACGATCCCCACCTTGCGGCGCAACAGTGTCACGGAATCCTTGTCCATCCTGCCGACATCCTGTCCGAAGAGATGCACCAGGCCCCGCGTCGGCTTGAGCGTAGCAAGCATCATCTTCAGAAGCGTGGTTTTTCCCGAACCCGAAGGCCCTGAAAGAAACTGGAATGAGCTTGGCTTGATCTCGAAACTCAGGTCACGCAGGATTTCCGCGCCAAGCCCATATCGCAAGCTGACATTCTCGAAACGGACCAAGTTTGTCTCCAATCCGGGAAAAGACGAATCAATACGCTGATTCTGCTGCTACTTTAACGCGGGATTAACCACAATCGAGGGACGAAGCAGAGGTTATTCGGTGAGAGTCTGCTTCGGCATGCTTGGAGACTGAAATATCGTCAGTTCTGTGGAACGCCACATGGATATTGCCTGCCCCGAATGTGCGGCACCCTATGAGATCGATGATGCGAGCGTGACAGCGTCCGGCCGCAAGGTGCGCTGTGCCAGTTGCAGCACGGTCTGGCGTGTTTATCCGGCGCTGGCTGCATCATCGATCCCGCTGGCGGATGCAGCCCTCGCCATCGATCCTGATGCCAATCCCTTTGCCACCGAACCCGCCGAAGAGATTCTCGGCGATGGTGGCCCGCGTGCTTTGAATCCTGTTGAGGCAGAGAGCGAGACTCTGGCTGCCCAACCGGAAGCAAGCACGGTTGAGGATACTCAAGCGGCAGTCGTCGCTTTGCCGGATGCTACGGGCCTTGAAGAAGCCGCTCTGCCGCCCCCACGGGCGCGACTGGCGAAGGACAGGAAGCCTATAAAAAATCCTGCCAAAGGCAAGAAAGGTTTTCTCGTCTGGAAGACTGCGGCAATTGCAGCAACTCTTGCTGTTTTTGGTGTTGGTATTCACCAGCGCGAGACAACCGTGCGCCTGTTGCCGCAGACTGCGGGCCTGTTCAAGACCATCGGATTGCCGGTCAATCTGCGCGGCATCGAGATCACGGGCGTGGCCAGTCGCATCATTGATGACAACGGCGTGCAAATTCTGGTCATTGATGGTGATCTGCACAATATCAGCAATCGCAAGGTCGATCTTCCCCGGCTTCGTTTCGCGGTGCGTGGCAATGATGGGCAGGAAGTCTATGTCTGGTCAGCGCAGGCCGATAAGAACAGCCTGCAACCTGGCGAAACCCTGAACTTTCGCAGAAGGCTTGCCGCTCCGCCAACCGATGGCAAGGATGTGAGTGTGCGTTTTCTGACACGATCTGATACGACTGGCGGATTAAGGTAGAGATTCGTCATGGTCGATCAGAACAAGAACTCCGTGATCAGTGTACTGTTTGACGAGGCGCTCCTGGCGAGGCGCATCGATGAGCTTGCCGCGGCCATCAAGGCCCGCAATCCCCAAAACCTGCTCGTCGTTGCCGTGCTCAAGGGCAGTTTCATGTTTGCGGCGGATCTCTTGCGGGCGATGCACAGGATTGGCATGACCCCGCAAGCCGAGTTCATTCACCTTTCCAGCTACAAAAGTGGCACAACTTCCACGGGAAAAGTCGAGATTCTGCGGGATATCGATAGTCCGGTTCAGGGGCGCGATGTCCTGCTCATCGATGATATTCTCGAATCAGGCCGCACGCTGACCTATGCACGGGATCTGATCATGGCGCGGGGCGCAAAAAGTGCCGATGTCTGCGTGCTTCTTGAAAAACCTGGCAAACGAGCGGTCCAGATCGAAGCACATCACGTCGGCTTCATCTGCCCTGATCTTTTCGTGGTCGGTTATGGAATGGATGTTGCCCATGCCTGGCGGCAGTTGCCCTATGTCGGTGTGATCGGGCATAAGGCGGATAACAACCAGCTGGAAATGATCTGAGACGGAGTGGCGATGGCACGGATTTTAATCGCCGAAGATGATGAGCCAGTGCGCAACTTTGTAAAGCGCGCGATGGAGATGGACGGCCATAGCGTCACGGCCGAGCCGGATGGCGCTGCGGCACTGGATCGGCTTGTGGCGGAGAAGGGTGCTTTTGACCTGATCCTGTCGGATATCCGCATGCCCCTGATGGATGGTATCGCGCTCGCGCTTTCCGCCGGGCGGGATTATCCGCAGGTGCCTATCCTGTTGATGACGGGCTTTGCCGATCAGCGCGAGCGAGCCCATGATCTCGATGCCATCATCGAGGATGTCATCACCAAGCCCTTTTCACTGGCTGAAATCCGCGCGGTGGTCGACAAGGTAATACGCAATGGCAAACGAGTGGCTGCCTGATTCAGCCGATTTTTACCGGAAGCCAGGTTTTTCCTGGAAGCCAGGTTTTTCCTGGAAGCATGGCGGCAAGGATGGCCTGATGCCGTGCCGGATCATCGGATAATCCATCCCTGATCCAGTTTTCTATCGCCTGTTTCAGAAACTGCCCGCGTTCTGGCCCCTCACCAATGCCGAGTGCAGC
Organism: Hyphomicrobiales bacterium; assembly: GCA_031401875.1. Lineage (GTDB taxonomy): Bacteria > Pseudomonadota > Alphaproteobacteria > Rhizobiales > Beijerinckiaceae > JADCCX01. The sequence continues at coordinate 5,137 of JANNRX010000064.1, forward strand.
AAAATCAAGCTGACGGAAAGGCACAGACGGCGGATTTTCCAGCAGCGGCCGGGCGCGCTTCAGCCACGCCTTTGCCAGCACCCTGTCTGCCTTCGACCGGGCAAGGCCGACGATAAGGCAATCAAGCGCCGTCTCCGGATTTGTCTCGATCAGGCATGCGCCAAACAGACTGATAGCAACGTCGGCACCCTCAAACCCTGTCGCATGGCGTTCAATGGCCGTCAGGACGGTCTGTTCCTTGCGGGACAGGCGCAGCAGCGCGGTAATCTCGGCCCGCAAGCTTTTTGCCTGTGTGGAGCCTTTTGCCAGCGCTTCATTGCTGCCCAGAAGCAAGGCCGCAAGGCGACGGATCGGATGGGAAGACAGGCCAAGCCCGTTTTCCAGCGCAACTATATGCCGCATGCTGTCGAGATTGATTGGTATGTCTGGCAACAGCTCCTGCCAGATTCCGATATCAAGCATGCTCTGGACCGCAGCGATGGCAGCATTGGCCATGAGAAGCTTCAGGATTTCCTGGCGGATGCGTTCACGCGAGAGTTGACCAAGGCCAGCTTTCAACACGGCGCAGGCAGCGAGTCCTTCAGCATCAAGCGCCGCTGAGCCGTGGCTGGCTTGAAACCGGAAAAACCGCAGGATACGCAGATAATCCTCCCGTATCCGGGTTTCAGGGGTGCCCATGAACCGGACAAGGCCCGCCCGCGCATCCGCCATTCCAGTACTGTAATCATGAACAGTGCCATCCACCGCAAGCGACAGGGCATTGATGGTGAAGTCCCGCCGGAACGCATCCTCCGCAAAATCCCGTGTGAAAGCCACAATCGCACGCCGTCCGTCGGTTGAAACATCGCGTCGTAAGGTGGTGACCTCAAAGGGCACGCCGTTGATCACCACCGTCACGGTGCCATGCTCAATGCCGGTGGGGACTACTTTCCAGCCTTGGTCTTTGACGCGGCGAATGACTGTTTCTGGCAAGGCCGTGGTTGCGATATCGATGTCACCGACGGGACGGAGCATCAGGGTGTCACGCACCGCGCCGCCAACCACGCGCGCCTCTTCGCCACCCGCGTTCAGTACGGTCAGGAGCTGTGCGAGATCAGGCCGCGTCAGCAGCGCACGCAAAGCCTGGGCGTGTTCAGCGCTGGAACTGGCCGGGGACAAACTGGCCATCCTTGCCGACATGGCTTGGAACAAAAGCACCAAGCTCGGTGGTGCGGCGGGCACCGATCACCACAACACCCGCAATGCAGAGGGCAAGTGCCACGATTGTCAGCCAGGACAGCGCTTTCCTTGACCAGACCTCCGGGTGAAGCGGGCTTTGGCCTTGCAGGATGAGATACCCCGCGAAGACTGCGAAGGGCAAAAAGAACAGCACAAGGCCTTCAAGAATCGCGCGCGTCATAGAGTTTCAACCATAGCATGCGGAGGATACCCGCTGTGACGCCCCAAATATAGCGCTCGCCATAGGGCATTGCAAAATAGCGGCGCATTTCGCCTTTCCATTCCCGTTCATGGGTCTGGTGATTGTCCGGGTTCATCAGAAAAGACAACGGCGTCTCGAAGACATCCGCCACCTCGCCATGGTTGAGCGTGAAGGGCACATCAGGCTCCACAAGGGCCACAACAGGGGTAATTCTATAGCCCGTTCTCGAAAAATAGGGCCCAAGATAGCCCAGAGGCGTGACGTGGTGGTTGGCAAGTCCGATTTCCTCTTCGGTCTCGCGCAGAGCCGCAGCCAGCGGATCGGCATCCTCCGCATCGATCTTGCCGCCCGGAAAAGCGATCTGACCGGAATGCTGGCGCATGGTTGCGGTCCTTTGGGTCAGGAGTACGGTCGTTCCTCCGGGGCGTGCAATCAGCGGAATCAGGACAGCCGCCGGTGTCGCCTGTGCGATCATTTCCGCGCCGGGCCGCATGCCGCTGATGGCAAGGTCGCTGTTTTGCAAATCCTCCGGTGCAAGGCGCGGTTCGCTATAAAGCCGCAGCCGTGCGGCCGTGGCGATGGCATCGGGCGCATAGCGTGCGTCATCGCCCCTGTTCACGCCAATTCTCCAATGTCGCTCAAGGGCGCCATCGCGAAAAAGCAGCCTTCAGATTCGATTCCCAGTGTCGCGACGCCATCAAGGCTGCGCGTTTTTGCCAGTGCCACCAGCTCCAGAGAGATGGATCGTGTGGCTTTTGCCCAGAGATCGCCGCGCACCAGAATATAGGGCTTCAACCCGCCGGTCGCCTCTGGCTCGAAGCGGATAGGATGGGTTTCATCCGCTGTCGTCCAATCATCCACATTGGTACGAAAGCGCAGCACAGCGCCGTTGTCCAAGGTCTCCACTTGCATCTCGACAGCCAGAAAAGGCGCGTCATCAACTTTGATTCCCACGCGCTCGATCGGCGTGACCAGCACAAAGCGCTCGGGATCCTTGCGCAGGATTGTCGAAAAAAGCCGGACCATCGCCGTTCTGCCAATGGGCGTGCCGAGATAATACCATGTCCCGTCCGATGCGATCCGCATATCGATATCGCCGCAAAAAGGCGGGTTCCACAGGTGAACCGGGGGCAAACCTTTGCTTTTTACCTGGGTCGCAGCAGCAACAAGTTCATCAAGGCCAGCCATTCCAAACAGCACTTTCCGGTTATCCACCATAAATCGATCACATTTATTTGGGTTGTGGTCCATTGAATTGCCACTTCCCGTAATATCCGAAGTCACAGTTTTGTTGAGAACAGTGCTTTGTCATTCGTGCGATTTGAGCCACATTGTTAGTCGAACACAGGATCATGAATTCCTGAGGCAGAGGAGCCCTTCGTGAGTGCAGCCAAAAACGAGCCTGAGGATATTGCGGCTTTTGTGGAAAAGACAGCGGGGCAAGCGGCGGAATCTCTGATCAGGGCCAAAGAATCGATCGGCTCCGTCATCTTTGGTCAGGAAACCGTGATCGAACGGGTTCTCGTCACAATTCTCGCGGGAGGCCATGGTCTTCTGGTGGGGCTTCCGGGGCTGGCCAAGACCAAGCTGGTGGATACGCTGGGAACGGTGCTGGGGCTCGATGCCCGCCGCGTGCAGTTCACACCGGATCTGATGCCCTCCGACATCATCGGCACGGAAATCCTCGATGAGGCCGTCAACGGCAAGCGCTCTTTCCGCTTTATCAAGGGTCCGGTTTTCACGCAGCTCCTGATGGCGGATGAAATCAACCGCGCCAGCCCGCGCACCCAGTCCGCGCTCCTCCAGGCCATGCAGGAATACCATGTGACGGTGGCCGGGGAACGCTATGATCTGCCGCAGCCCTTCCATGTGCTGGCAACACAGAATCCCATCGAGCAGGAGGGCACGTATCCCCTGCCTGAAGCGCAGCTCGACCGGTTCCTGATGCAGATCGATGTCGGCCATCCCGACCGCGCCGCCGAGCGCAAGATGTTGCTGGGCACCACGGGTGCGGAAGAGGTCAAGGCGAAGAACGCCTTGTCCATGGAACAATTGCAGACCGCGCAGAGGCTGGTGCGGCGGTTGCCCGTCGGTGACAAGGTGATCGAGGCCATTCTTGATATCGTGCGGGCGGCCCGGCCCGGCGAAAGCGGAATTGGCGAGAAACTTTCCTGGGGTCCAGGCCCCCGCGCCAGCCAGGCTCTGATGCTTGCAACGCGCGCCAGGGCATTGATCGACGGGCGGCTTGCGCCTTCTGTGGATGATGTCGCGGCTCTGGCGGAGCCCATTCTCAAGCACCGCATGGCGCTCACCTTTGCAGCGCGTGCCGATGGCGAAACCGTCAATGGCCTGATCGCCCGGCTGATCGGTCGGTTGGGATAAACGATCCAGTGTTCGCAAACCTCACCAGCCAAAATCGCCGCACAACCGAAAATCCGGGCCGTATCGACCCTGCGGGCCAGCGGCAGATGGCGGAAGGGCTGGCATCCGCCATGCCACGGCTGGCGGTTGATGCCAGACGTGCGGCAGCGAGTGTGAGCGCAGGTATTCATGGGCGCAGGCGCAGCGGACAAGGCGAAAGCTTCTGGCAGTTCCGCCCTTTTGTCAGCGGTGAAGCCGCGGCCCGTGTCGACTGGCGGCGTTCGGCGCGTGAAGACAGGCTGCATGTGCGCGAGCGGGAATGGGAGGCGGCGCAATCCGTCTGGCTCTTTATCGACCGCTCACCGTCGATGGATTACCGCTCAAGCCTGTCCCCCATGACCAAGGCCGAGCGGGCGATCATCCTGGGTCTGGCTGCGGCCGATATGCTGGTGCGTGGCGGCGAGAAGGTCGGGCTGATGGGGGCCTCTCCCGCCATGGCTTCGCGCCGTATTATCGAGCGTCTCGCCGATGTCCTTCTTGCACAGAAAAATTCCGAACATAACCTGCCGAAAGATCCGTTGACACCAAGGAGCGAGGCCTTGCTGATCAGCGATTTCATCGCGCCATTGCCCGAGATCGAGGCCAGTCTGAAGGCATTGGCGGGCCGCGGCGCGCGGGGCCATCTCATCCTCGTCAGTGATCCGGCGGAAGTGCTTTTCCCTTTCTCGGGCCAGACAGAATTCATTGATCCCGAAGACGGGTTTCGCCTGCGTCTGGGCGAGGCCGGCGAACTTGCGGCCAGTTATCATGACAAATTGCAGGCCCATCGCGAGGCGTTGCGGCGCATCGCCAGTGCGCTGGGCTGGACGCTGACCAGCCATGTGACGGACAAACCAGCAAGCGAAGCTCTTTTGCGGTTCAGCATGGCCATGGCCAGTGGCGGGAGGGCATAAGCGATGCTGGGCCTGCCACTCGCGTTCACCATTCCGGCTGTGCTTGCAGCCCTGGCCGCGCTGCCGGTGCTGTACTGGCTTCTCAAGATGACGCCACCGCCACCTTCGCGGGTGGTGCTGCCAACATTGTCGATCGTGCGCGATCTGGAGCGCAAAGAAGAAACCCCTGCCCATACGCCGTGGTGGCTGCTTGCCTTGCGGCTGTTGCTGGCCGCTCTGGTGATCCTCGCCATGGCGGGGCCCTTGTGGAATCCCGATGCTGATGTCCGTTCAGGGCGCGGCCCGCTGCTGGTTGTCATGGACAACAGCTGGGCTGCCGCACCGGACTGGAAAGAGCGTGTCGAACGTGCGGGGGCCCTTGTCCAGACAGCGGGTGCGGCAGGCCGTCCGGTGGCCTTGCGCGCCATCTCGGATGAACCTGTCGAAATCGTTCCTGTGACGGCAACGCGGGTTCTGGAGCAACTGCGCAGCCTTGTTCCGGTTCCCCATTCCCTTGATCGCAAACGCCACGAGGCGGCAATCGGAGGGTTTATCGACAAGAACCCTGAAGCTTCGGTAGTATGGCTGACAGACCGGATTTCCGTGATGGGTGACACTGGCGTCGTTTCGTCCCTGCTTCGCAAGGCTGAAAACAGGCTCACGGTTCTGGCCCCTGATCAGTCCGGAAGTATTGCTCTTGCAGGCGGCGCGAATGCACCCGATGCCTTGAATGTGCGGGTTCTTCGCGGTTCGGATGCCGCTCCTGCGGCGGGTACGCTGAAAGCCACGGATGCACGGGGTCGTCAGGTCGCCGAAGCGCGGT
>JANNRX010000065.1:0-4402 GCA_031401875.1 Hyphomicrobiales bacterium
ATGGGCGACTTCAAGTGGGCCGGGATGGTGGTCTGCCGGTCGCCCACCCAGACCTTGTAGTGGCTACCCTTGCCCTGTTTCGCATCGATGACGAGAAACAGGCCCTTCTTGCGGGCAAGGACGCGAAGCTCTCTCAAAAAATCTTCGCGCTCGCCCATTTAATCGCACCATATTAACGGACAAATATGTCCGCCGCAACTCAAATCAAAATGCCTCCGCCGGCAGTGCCATCATGCTCTCCGCGCCGGTCTGGATGCGGGCGAGATGCGCCCCTGTTTCCGGCAGCATGCGTTCCATGAAGAACCGGGCTGTGACCATTTTATGATTCATGCGTTCGGTGGAGCCGTTGGCCCCTGCCTTCAGTTTTTCCTGCGCCGCCTTGGCGATCTTCACCCACATGTAGCCGAGCGCGACAAGGCCGAGGCAGTGCATGTAATCATGCGAACCTGCGCCTGCATTGTCCGGTTTTGCCATGGCGTTCTGCATGAACCACATGGTTGCCTGTTGAAGGTGACCGAGCGAGACCTGCAGGGGCTTCAGCAGCGGCTTCAGCGCCTCATCTGACTCGTTCTCCTTGATGAAGGAGCCGACCTCGTTGAAGAACGCCATCACGGCGCGGCCGCCGTCCTTGCCGAGCTTGCGGCCCACCAGATCCAGCGCCTGAATGCCGTTCGCGCCCTCATAGATCATGGCAATGCGGGCATCGCGGACGAACTGGCTCATGCCCCATTCCTCCACGTAACCATGGCCGCCGTACATCTGCTGCGCCTTGACAGCGTTATCGAAACCGACATCGGTGAGCATGCCCTTGAGCACCGGCGTCATCAGGCCCATCAGGTTTTCGGCTTCCTGCTTGTCCTTGGCATCCTCCGAGCGGTGGGCGACATCCGACTTCAGCGCCGTCCACAGCACAAAGGCGCGGGCGGCCTCGTTAAAGGCGCGAATCGTCATCAGGTTGCGGCGCACATCAGGATGCACAATGATCGGATCGGCTGCCTTGTCCGCCGCCTTGACGCCGGTCAGCGAGCGGCCCTGGATGCGGTCCTTCGCGTAGACCACCGCATTCTGATAGGCGACGTCCGATTGGGACAATCCCTGGATCGCCACGCCAAGGCGCGCCTCGTTCATCATCACGAACATGGCGTTGAGACCCTTGTTCTCCGGGCCGATAAGGAAGCCTGTGGCACCATCGTAATTCATCACGCAGGTGGAATTGCCGTGGATGCCCATCTTGTGCTCGATGGAGCCACAGGTGACACCATTGCGTGCGCCGAGCGAACCATCGGCATTGACCATGAATTTCGGCACGATAAAGAGCGAGATGCCCTTGGTGCCGGCGGGCGCGCCTTCGATGCGGGCCAACACGAGGTGGATAATATTTTCCGCCATGTCATGCTCGCCGGCGGAGATGAATATCTTTGTGCCGGAGATGGCGTAAGAACCTTTACCATCGGGAACGGCCTTGGTCTTGAGCAGGCCCAGATCCGTGCCGCAATGGGGCTCCGTCAGGTTCATGGTGCCGGTCCAGTCGCCTGTCACCATGCGCGTCACATAGGTCTGCTTCTGCTCTTCCGTGCCATGCACCAGCATGGCGGCAACGGCACCCATGGTGAGGCCCGGATACATCGCGAAAGCCATGTTGGCGGCGGAGGAAAATTCGTTGATCGCCGCATTAAGCGTGTAGGGCAGGCCCTGCCCGCCATAGGCCTCGGGAACCGCGAGGCCCATCCAGCCGCCGTGGCGATAGGCGTCATAGGCTTCCTTGAAACCCTTCGGCGTGGTCACCCGGCCATCGGAATGGCGAATGCAGCCTTCCTTGTCACCGGTGCGGTTGAGGGGAGCCAGCACTTCTTCGCAAAGCTTGGCCCCTTCCTCGAGGATCGGCTCCAGCATGTCGCTCATGTCGGCAAATCCTGGGAGATTGCTGTAGCGCCCGATGCCGAACACATCATTCAGCAGAAAAAGCGTATCTTCTACGGGTGCCTTGTATGTCGGCATGAACCACACTCCCTAGTTATCGATCAGCCACGGTATGCTCGTTCTGCACGAACCACTGCATTTATAATCTGGCGCATCCCAAGAGCATTGGAAAGCCATATGATGACATAGTTCATATATAAACTAATATCAAGTCCATAGCAGAAAGCTAAGATGGCAATAGGTTGCGGTGACGCGTTGCCGAGTTGCCATGATCTGGCATACACCGGCGTTATGAGCCGTGAGCCGATACCATTGCCGAAAGATGCTGATCAGCCTGTGGAGGATGATTTTTCCGATGAGGAAGAGCTCCCGCTGGAGCTGGTGCTGAGCGCTGGAGGCGAAACGGAGGCTCTCCCGCAGGCACTTGAAGCGGGCGTCGATGTCATCCGCCGCTTCTGGAAAACCCTTCCAAATCGCCCTGGCGTCTACCGCATGCTCGATAAAGCGGGAGAGGTTCTCTACGTCGGCAAGGCGAAAAAGCTGAAGGCACGCGTTGCGAGCTATGCGCGCGGACAGGGCCATTCGAACCGGATCGCCCGTATGATCGCTGATACCGCCTCGATGGAGTTTGTCGTCACCGAGACGGAAACCGAGGCACTGTTGCTGGAAACCAATTACATCAAGCAGTTTCGTCCGCGCTTCAACGTGCTGATGCGGGACGACAAATCCTTCCCTTATATTCTTGTGACGGCGGATCATGATGCGCCGCAGATCGTCAAGCATCGTGGCGCCCGCAACCGCAAAGGTGAGTATTACGGACCTTTCGCCTCGGCATGGGCGGTCAAGCGCACGATTGATGCCTTGCAAAAAGCGTTTCTGCTCAGGACCTGCTCAGACAGCTATTTCCAGAACCGGACGCGTCCTTGTCTGCTCTTCCAGATCAAGCGCTGCTCAGGGCCCTGCACGGGAGAAATATCGATCCATGATTACGCAGGCCTTGTCGGCGAGGCCAAGGGCTTCCTTTCCGGCAAGAGCCAGGCGGTAAAGGCGCAGATGGCGCAAGAGATGCAGACAGCCTCCGATGCGCTGGAATTCGAGAAAGCCGCACGCTTCCGGGATCGCATTGCGGGCCTTTCCGCCATCAATGCCTCGCAGGACATCAATGCGCAGACTGTAGAGGAGGCGGATGTTTTCGCCATCGCTTATGATTCAGGCCATTTCTGCATCGAGGCATTTTTCTTCCGTACCTTCCAGAACTGGGGCAATCGTGCCTTCTTTCCGAAAGCCGACAGCAGCCTGACAAAGGCCGAGGTGCTGGATGCGTTTCTGGCGCAATTCTACGACGACAAGCCGGTGCCCCGGCTGATCCTGCTGTCGGAAGAGGTCGAGAATGCCTCATTGCTGGCGGAAGCCTTTTCGCAGCGGGTTGGACGCAAGGTGGAGATCAGTCGCCCGCAGCGCGGGGAGAAGAAGGATCTTGTCGATCACGCCATGAAGAATGCCGCCGAAGAACTCTCGCGGCGCATGGCCGATACTGCGTCGCAGGCGAAACTGATGGCGGCTCTGGCGGAGGCTTTCGGCCTGCCGCAAATGCTACGCCGCATCGAGATCTATGACAATTCGCATATCTCCGGCACCAACGCGATCGGGGCGATGGTGGTGGCGGGCATCGAAGGCTTCCGCAAGCAGCATTACCGCACATTCAACATCAAATCGACGGAGATCACGCCGGGCGATGATTTCGGCATGATGCGTGAAGTGCTTGGGCGGCGGTTCTCAAGGCTGGTCAAGGAGGATGCAAAGCCTGAAAGCGAGGATGCCTTTCCCCTCTGGCCCGATCTCGTGCTGATCGACGGTGGCAAGGGACAGCTTGAGGCCGCAAGAGCGGCGCTGGAAGCGATTGGTGTTACCGATGTGCCGCTCGTCGGTATCGCCAAAGGCGCGGATCGTGATGCCGGACGGGAAACCTTCTTCATGGCAGGCAAGCCGCCGTTTCGCCTGCCGCCGCGCGACCCTGCGCTTTACTTCGTGCAGCGCTTGCGTGATGAGGCACATCGCTTCGCCATCGGCACCCACCGCGCCAAGCGCAAACGTGAAATGACGAAAAGCCCGCTGGAGGAAATCGGCGGTATCGGCCCTTCGCGCAAGCGGGCGCTGCTGCTGCATTTTGGCACGGCCAAATCAATCGCGCGGGCATCGCTGGATGATCTGGTCAACACGCCCGGCATCAACGTGGCAACCGCCAAAGCAGTCTATGATTTCTTCCGCGACAATGGTTGACGCTATTCTGCCGATGCGCGGAGCATTATTTTGCGACGGCAGCCTGCGCTGCGTCCACTGTCCTGGTGACGCCCCGGCTGGTCATTTCCGCATGCATCGCGCGGATCTCGGTGGAGGCTGTCTTTTCGAACAGGAACGGAAAAAGGCCATGCACGAATGCGCAGAATGACGCTTTGAAGAGCCGGCCGGAGTAGCCCATGGC
>JANNRX010000066.1:0-7487 GCA_031401875.1 Hyphomicrobiales bacterium
CCGGAATCCCGTGTTGCTCAGGTGCTGTTCCGTCGCCCCGATACCAGCCTGGCGGGCCGGGCCAGCGCGGCCTGGAACGGGACATGGCGGATCAACCGGGTCACGCCCGATGATCGCCCGGCCCGGGAAGCGCTGACGCAGGCAACATCTAGCCGCGAGGTGCTGCTGTATACCCATGGCTACAAGGAAAGTTTCGAAAGCAGCGCTGTCACTGCCATTGAATTGTCGGAAGGTATTGGCTTTCAAGGCCAGCCCATGCTCTTCTCATGGCCTTCGCGGGCGGCACTCTTCGATTACGGCTATGATCGTGAGAGCGCGTTGTTCTCGCGCGATGGCATGGAGGAGATGCTGGTGGCACTGCTCTCGGAAGGCGGCGCATCGCGTGTGCACATCGTGGCGCACAGCATGGGCACCTTGCTGACCATCGAGACCTTGCGGCAGATATGGGCGCGCCATGGAGATGCCATGGCCAGCAAGATTGGTGCGGTTGTTCTGGCTTCTGCTGATATAGACCTCGATCTTTTCACCAATGCCATGCAGCGCCTGCGCTCGCTGGTTCCCAAGATGACCGTGATATCTTCCGCCAGCGACAAGGCGCTGGAGGTCTCGCGCAGGCTTGCTGGCGGGGTGGCCCGCACCGGCGCTGCCAGCCGTGAACAGCTCGAAGGCCTTGGCGTGCGCGTGGTTGATGCCACGGACCACGGCGGCTGGGCCGTCATCAAGCACGATCTCTTCCTCAGCGACCCCGAAGTCCGCATGGTGGTCAGTCGCTCGGTTGAGCGGGGGCGGGCGTAAGGGATTACTCCGCCGCGACAGGCGGCTGGGCATACCCCAGTTTCAGGTTCAACCGGTCGATGAGTTTTGCTGCGGCTTCCGGAATGTTGGTGCCAGGCGGAAATACCGCTGCTGCACCCATATCGAGAAGAGTCTGCACATCTTCAGGCGGAATGACGCCACCGACGACGATCATCACCTCGGACCGGCCAAGTCTTGCCAGCGCATCGCGCAATTCCGGCACCAGTGTCAGGTGTCCAGCCGCCAGTGACGAGACGCCGACCACATGCACGTTCTTGGCGACGGCTTCCGCAGCAGCTTCTCCCGGTGTTGCGAAAAGATGGCCGATCTCGACATCAAAACCCAGATCGGCAAAGGCAGAGGAAATCACCTTCTGTCCCCGGTCATGGCCATCCTGCCCCATCTTGGCGACAAGGATTTTCGGAGCCCGCTGGTCATTGTCGCGAAAGGCCCGCGTCATGCCACGCACCCTTTCGATCACAGGGTTGTCATTGCCGAAGGCCTTGGCATAGACGCCCTTGATCACCTTGATTTCAGCCTTGTGACGGCCCCAGACCTTCTCCAGCGCCAAGCTGATTTCGCCCACTGTCGCCTTGGCGCGAGCCGCATCGACTGCGAGACGCAGGAGATTATGCTCCATGCCCTGCGCATTTTCCTGTTGCGCCGCATGCGTCAGTGCAGCCAGTTTCTGCTCGACGGCGACAGGATCGCGCTCGGCCCTGAGCTGTGCCAGCTTGGCGAGTTGCGAGGCGCGCACCGCTGCATTGTCCACTTTGAGAACAGGAATGGGGGGTTCTGAAAGGGGTGGATATTGATTGACGCCCACGATGACCTGCTGGCCACTGTCAATCGCGCCCTGACGCATGGCAGCGGCTTCCTCGATGCGCAGTTTGGGAATGCCTGCCTCGATGGCTTTTGCCATGCCGCCGAGCTTTTCCACTTCTTCGATATGGGCCCAGGCCCTGGCCGCGAGATCTGCTGTCAGCCGCTCCATGGCGAAGCTGCCGCCCCAGGGATCGATGATGCGGCAGGTGCCCGATTCCTGTTGCAGCAGGAGTTGCGTGTTGCGGGCGATACGGGCCGAGAAATCGGTTGGCAGCGCCAGCGCCTCGTCAAGGCTGTTGGTGTGCAAGGATTGCGTGCCGCCCTGCGTAGCCGCCATGGCCTCGATGCAGGTGCGGATTGCGTTGTTCATCACATCCTGCGCCGTCAGCGACCAGCCCGAGGTCTGGCAATGGGTGCGCAAGGGCAGGGATTTCTCGCTCTTCGGATTGAAGTCCTTGACCAGCCTCGCCCAGAGCAGCCGTGCGGCGCGCAGCTTTGCCACTTCCATGAAGAAATTCATGCCGATGGCCCAGAAGAATGACAGCCTAGGCGCGAAAGTATCGACATCCAGCCCCGTGGCGATGCCCGCGCGCAAATACTCGACGCCATCTGCCAGCGTGTAGGCAAGCTCCAGATCCTGTGTCGCCCCCGCTTCCTGCATGTGATAGCCGGAGATGGAAATCGAATTGAATTTCGGCATCTCTTTCGCAGTGTAAGCAAAGATATCCGCGATGATCCGCATCGATCCTGCGGGAGGATAGATATAGGTGTTGCGGACCATGAACTCCTTGAGAATATCGTTCTGGATGGTGCCTGAAAGCTTTGCCGCCGGTACGCCTTGTTCCTCCGCCGCCACAATGAAAAGTGCCAGAACTGGCAGCACCGCGCCGTTCATGGTCATCGATACCGACATCTGATCCAGCGGAATCTTGTCGAAAAGCGTGCGCATATCGAGGATGGAATCAATCGCCACTCCAGCCATGCCAACATCGCCTGCGACGCGTGGATGATCGGAATCATAGCCCCGGTGTGTCGCCAGATCGAAAGCGACGGACAACCCTTTCTGTCCGGCTGCAAGGTTGCGCCGATAGAATGCATTGCTGTCTTCCGCCGTGGAGAACCCGGCATACTGGCGGATGGTCCAGGGCTGATTGACATACATCGTGGGGTAAGGCCCGCGCACGTAAGGGGGCAGGCCAGGGTAAGTATCGAGGAAATCGAGGCCAGCAACATCTGTCGGGCCATTGACGGATTTGATAGTGATGCTTTCGGGCGTGAGCCAGGGCTCCTTTCCCACCAGACTTTCAGGATGAGAAAGCGTTTCCGCAGCCCAGTCGACAATCGTAAAATCAGGGATTTGCGACATGCAACACCTCCGTGAGAACGTCGATACTATCACATCCTGCAAAAATGCGGCATTTCGCGCCTGTAGCAGTCAGTGACGCGTCAAGACTGCCCGGTTTTGCCGCCAGCCAGACATTGCAGCCCCTTGCGATGAGTGCCGTTGCGCGGTCAAGGGCTTCAGCGGCATAGGCCGCATCGGAACCGACAAGGCAGATCAGCCCTGTTACGGGCATTCCAAATTCAGCAAGGATGTTCACTTCCACTCCGCCCGCTTCGAAGAGATTGCGGGTGAAAGCCAGCCTGGCGGCATGATCCGCCAGAGGCCCAAGCGTCAGCACTGTCACACGCGGGCGTTTGCCCGTTGTCCTGAGGATGGCATCCGATCGGTCGCGGAGGGCTTCGAATGGTTCCGCAACACGGTAAGACGTCAGTGAAGCAGCAGCGAGGCGGCCCATGATAGGCGGAGTCACATCATTGCGGGAGGCTCCATGCGCGAGAGCTGTGATGACATCCGCTGTCGAGTTGCCAGAATGCGCTGTAGCTTTCGCCTTGGGAACAACCTGTTGCGAAGGGCTGATGTTGAGAACATCTGGCGGAACTTCTGTCAGGTTGGCGAATTCGGAGGTGCCGGTCAGCGGTTCCTTGCGCGTCGCCACCGCCCGCATCCGCGCTTGCGCCGTCTGGCTGATCCGCCCCTGCAGCTTGCCCGATGTCAGGCTTGATACCAGACCGCCTTCGCGTTCGATCTCCTTAAACAAGGCCCAGGCTTTCGAGGCAAGGTCCTCCGTCAGGGTTTCGTAGGCACCGGCACCCGCAGCAGGATCGACCACACGCCAGAGGTTTGATTCTTCCATCAGCACGATGGAGGTGTTGCGGGCAAGCCGGCGTGCCTGTGCTTCGGGCAGGCCAAGTGCCGATGTGAAGGGCAGCACAGTGACGCTGTCCGCGCCACCGATGCTGGCCGCGAATGTGGCGATGGTGCTGCGCAGGAAATTCACATGCGCATCGCGCTTTGAGAGCATGCGCCACGACGTTTCTGCGTGAATGCGCAACGGTTGTGGCGGCAGCCCGCAGGCGGTCACGGTCCTGGCCCAGAGCATGCGTAATGCGCGCAACTTGGCGATTCCGAGGAACTGATCGGCATCCACGGGCACCACGAAAGAGATGGCCGTTGCCGCTTTTGTCAGCGGGATACCCTGCGCTTCCAGTGCCCGCAGATAAAGCACGCCTTGCGCCAGCCCGGCTGACAGCTCCTGTCCTTCGCTCGCTCCCGCTTCGTGATAGGGCCTCAGATCAACCGTGAGAAAGGGCCCGGTAAAGCCGCGTTCCAGCAGGCTATTGACCGTTTCGCCCAACCGCGCCGCCATGGACGGCCAATCCCAGGGCACCATGCCAAGGTTTGTGAGCGTGGCAATCGGGTCCATGCCGAAATCGATCTGCATCTGCTCAGGCGCGAGCTTGCGCCGTTCCACCAGAGCGGCCAGCATCAGCGCGTGGATGCGGCCTGCGGGTGCAGGATCGAGCCTGAGCTTGATCAGCTCAAGGCGTATTCCGTTCAGTGCGGCATCAAGATCCGTGAGGGTATTGCAGGCAATTCCGTAACCACGCGCCGAACGTCCACCGGGAAACACCAGAGCCAGGGCATCGGCTCCGCCCTCAAGATCCTCGAGAGCAAGGCGCGCCGCTTCCTCGGCAACGGGATGATCGACCTGCGCCATGACTGTCCATGGCAAACCAGCCGTATCCCCCGCGATTGTCTGAGCCTCAGGACGACGGTGATACAGAGGCTGGATCGCAAGGCCGTCATGGCTGCGACCCACGAGTTTTTTATGAAAATCCGCCCCTTTGAGCACGCTTTCGACACGGCCCATCCATTCAGTCTCACCCACTGATGGAAAAGGATTGGCAGGCAAGCTCAGGTTTTCTCTCATGGAGGGCAGTTATACAGCGCCCCAGTCCACTTTTCCAACTGGTCGAAGGGATAAGAGCCCTGAATGGGTCCTGACCCTACGCCTCACGCCGCGATCTGGATCGACGGTGCCGCTTTCTTCACTTCATTGTCCACATGGGCTTCAAAGCGTTTGAAATTCTCAGCAAACAGATCATTCAGTTTCTTGGCTGTGGCCACGAACTCGGATTTGTTCTGCCATGTCTTGAACGGTGTCAGGATATGCGGCTCGACGCCCGGCACGTCGGACGGAACAGCGAAGCCGAAATAAGGATCGGTCTTGAAATTCGCCTTGGAGAGCGAGCCATCCAGAGCAGCACTCAAGAGGCGCCGTGTGACACGGATCGGCATGCGACGGCCAACACCGTATTTTCCGCCCGTCCAGCCCGTGTTGACCAGCCAGCAATCGACGTGATGCTTGGCGATGAGATCGCGCAGCATGTTGCCATAAACCGAAGGATGCGAAGGCATGAAGGGTGCACCAAAACAGGTCGAGAAGGTTGCTTCGGGATCTTTCAGGCCGCGTTCTGTTCCCGCCACCTTGGCGGTATAGCCCGAAAGGAAGTGATACATCGCCTGGGCGCTATCCAGCTTGGCGATGGGCGGCAGCACGCCCCAGGCATCGCAGGTCAGCATCACGATATTCTTGGGAATACCGGCCCGGCCCGTGAGTGAGGCGTTGGGGATGAAATCCATCGGATAGGCGCAGCGCGTGTTCTCGGTCTTGGAGCCGTCGTCGAAATCGGGCAGGCGGGTCACAGGATCGATGGTCACATTCTCAAGGATTGTTCCGAAGCGCTGGGTTGTGGCGTAGATTTCAGGCTCGGCTTCCGGCGAAAGACGGATGGTCTTGGCGTAGCAACCGCCTTCGAAATTGAACACACCGGCGGGCGACCAGCCATGCTCGTCATCGCCCAGAAGGGTGCGGGCAGGATCAGCGGAAAGTGTTGTCTTGCCTGTGCCGGAGAGACCAAAAAACACGGCAACATCGCCATCCTTGCCCACATTCGAGGAGCAATGCATCGGCATGACCTTGGCTTTGGGCAGCACGTAATTGAGATAGGTAAAGACGGATTTCTTCATTTCGCCCGCGTATTCGGTTCCGCCGATCAGCACGATCTTGCGGCTGAAATCACAAGCAATGACGGTTTCCGAACGGCAGCCGTGGCGTTTTGGATCAGCCTTGAAGGAAGGCATGTCGATGATCGTCATTTCAGGAGCGAAACCTGCCAGGTCTTCATGCGCAGGGCGGATCAGCATGTTGCGGATGAAGAGGGAATGCCAGGCCATCTCTGTGAAGACGCGGGCACGCACACGGTAGGCCGGATCAGCACCACCATAAAGATCCTGCGCGAAAAGCTCCTTGCCTTTGGCATGGGCCAGAAAGTCGGCCAGCAGAACATCAAATTGTCCGGGTGAAAGCGCGCCATTGTTGTCCCACCAGACAGTATCCTCAGTCATGGCGTCCTTGACGACGAATTTGTCTTTAGGCGAGCGCCCGGTAAAGATACCGGTATCGACACGCAAAGCGCCACCTTTGACCAGGATCGCTTCATTGCGCTTCAGCGCTTCTTCATAGAGCGCAGGCGCTTCTAAATTCCAGTGGACAGCCTTGAGGGCTTTGAAACCGAAGGATGAGGCATCATTGGTCGCGTTGAAAACACCGATATTGTTCATGGGACCCCCTGCCGACTGATAACCACAACCGGTTCGTGTTCTGTTTGTGCTTTAAGGTGAATTGCCTAAGCCGTCATAATCCAGAATTTTCCATATCGAAAACTTTCTGTCGGCTCAATGAACCTGCGGGAAAAACACCTTATCTTTTTGTCGGATGCGTGAATGAAGATGGTTGACGCTGGATCGCAGGGGCGTAACAAGGCCCGAATGCCGAAGAAAGCACCTTTATGCTGAAGACTCGCATCATTCCTTGCCTCGATGTGAAAGACGGTCGCGTCGTCAAGGGCGTTCAATTCCTTGATCTGATCGACGCTGGGGATCCTGTCGAATCCGCCAAAGCCTATGATGCGGCAGGCGCGGATGAACTGTGTTTTCTCGATATCACGGCGACTCATGAGAATCGGGGCACAATCCTCGATGTGGTGCGCAGAACAGCTGAGGCCTGCTTCATGCCTGTGACGGTTGGCGGTGGTGTCCGTACTGTCGAGGATATTCGCGCCCTGATGCTGGCGGGAGCTGACAAGGTATCGATCAATTCTGCCGCAGTAAGCGATCCCACGATTGTGGCCCGCGCGGCGGAAAAATTTGGTTCACAGGCCATCGTCGTTGCCATTGATGCCAAGCGGGTATCGCTTGACGGCGAGGCAGACCGCTGGGAAATTTTCACGCATGGCGGGCGCAAGACCACAGGCATTGATGCCGTGGCTTTCGCGCGTGAGGTCGCAGCCTTTGGTGCGGGCGAAATCCTGCTCACCTCCATGGATCGCGACGGTACGAAATCAGGTTTCGATCTCAGGCTGACGCGCGCCGTGTCTGATGCCGTTCCAGTTCCCGTGGTGGCATCAGGAGGCGTTGGTACCCTGGACCATTTTGTCGACGGAGTTACCAGAGGCGGTGC
>JANNRX010000067.1:0-1928 GCA_031401875.1 Hyphomicrobiales bacterium
TTCTTAAAATTTTAGGCGTATTTACATTCATCGGACTGATCCCGCGTCAATCCGAAGCGGTGAAAAATATGCAACTACTAGTTGAACAAAAGCAAAATAAAGAACACCAGCACTATCTGAAGCTGGTTTCTGAGCTATTCAGCGTGAAAAAATCAATATTATTTGCGTCTTTGACGGCAATAATGATTGTTTTAGTTTGTATATACGAAACAGGTGATCGCAATTACTATCTGTTTTTAGCCCTTTTCGGGATCACCGGTGCTGCCCGTTGTGCCTCGATGTGTTTCTACAACCTCAGGACCGATGTCACCACGAGCCTCAAGACGGCGCAGCGCTGGGAGTATTCTGCGCTGGCGGGAGCCTGGACATTCTCAGGTCTGACGGGTCTGATTGGGGCCTATACAGTTCTGTTTCATGCGGCATCAGATATTGAAATCCTCGTTATCGGCAGTGTAGTCGGGTATATTGCCGGAATTTCGTCACGAAACGCAAGCCGATATTTTATCACTATAGGTCAAATCAGTGCAATATATTTTCCTTTTGCAATCAGTTTATTTTATAAATCTGATATAATACATATAGCACTTGGACTGTTCATTACAATTCTTTGCGCCAGCGCCCTGCTGATGGCAAGAAATGTCCACGACACGATCGTTGCCCGGCAACGCGCCCAGGCCGAGCTGGAAGTTCTCGCGCATCACGATTCGATGACAGGCCTGCTGAACCGCAATGCCTTCATGTCCGAACTGACATCATGTCTCGCCGGTTCAATGACCGGGGCCACGGCCACGGCTCTGATCACAATCGATCTTGACCGGTTCAAGGAGGTCAATGACAGCCACGGCCATGCCGCAGGTGATGCCGTGCTGAAAGAAACCGCGTTGCGTATCATGCAGGATCTGCAAAGTGACTACAGCGTGGCACGGCTTGGCGGCGATGAATTCATGATTGCCATGCCAGATACCGGCGTGACCGAGGCGATACGGATCGCGACCGATATCATCCATCGGCTGTCCGAGCCGTTTGCCATTGCGGGTACGCAGGTCATCTGCGGCGCCAGTGCAGGGATTGCCGTTGCGCCGCGTGACGGCTCGACGGTTGCAGATCTCGTTCGCCATGCTGATCTTGCCATTTACGAGGCAAAAAGCAGCGGCCGGGGGCAGGTCGCCTTCTATTCGCCGGCCTTCTCGCAAAAATACCAGGACCGTATTGCTCTTGTGGGCAGACCTGATTTTGCTGGGCATGGCGAACATGGGCGGAACCTACGAACCAGACAGTGATGCACGGTTCCAGATCGCTGGTCTGACCGGGGCTGCCGAGATTCTGGTCGACAGATGGGGCATTCCCCACCTGACGGCTGGCTCGCTTGACGATCTCTGGTTCCTGCAGGGCCTCAACGCGGCCCGTGACCGGCTCTGGCAGATCGACCTCTGGCGAAAACGGGGCCTTGGCCTGTTGGCCGCCGATTTCGGGCCGGGCTATCTGGAACAGGACAGGGCAGCGCGGCTGTTCCTCTATCGCGGCGACATGGAAGCCGAATACGCCTGCTATGGCCCGCAGGCCCGCGATATCTGCACGCGTTTCACCCAGGGCATCAACGCCTTTATCGGTTTGACCCGGTCAAAGCCGGATCTTCTGCCGCCTGAATTTGCGATGATGAACACGCGGCCTCAGGCGTGGCAGCCGGAGGATGTGCTGCGCATCCGCAGCCATGGCCTGACCCGCAATGCGCTCTGGGAGGTGCAGCGGCTGGAGATGCTGGCCCATGCCGATCCCTCCATCGACTTGCTCCGCAAATTCCTGACCCCGGCGACTGACACGGTTATTCCCGACTTCCTGAAGCCCGGCGATGTGCCGCTGGAGGCGCTCGATCTGTTCCGGCTGGCACAGGCCAATGTCACCTTTTCCCCGGAGCGCCTGGCGGCAAC
>JANNRX010000068.1:0-5444 GCA_031401875.1 Hyphomicrobiales bacterium
CCTGTATGACGATGACGGGCAGATCCAGGAAACCCATTCGATATCGGCCGGCCTGGATTATCCCGGCGTAGGTCCGGAACATTCACTGCTGCAAGCGATCGGCCGGGTTCAGTATGTGTCGGCAACCGATGCAGAAGCGCTTGCGGCCCTACCGACGTCTGCAACTCCTGACCCCTAATCGCATGCGGGAATCATTTGCGGAACATGAGAGAATTGTTGCCGCAATCACGCGTGGCGATGGTGAGGCGGCGGCGACCGAATTGCGCAGTCATGTCACAGTACAGGGCGACCGATTCGCGGATCTTGTCGCCGGTTTGGCAAGACTCAAGGCGGCTTAAATGCATATTGTATTATAATATTGATCTCAGGCATTGTTACTGTCAGGATCAGGATAATCAAACACCGTATCTGGGAGGATAGCATGGACGATTTTGAGTTTCGCGCTTCACGGCGCACAGTTCTGGCAGGCCTGACGGCCACTGCCGCCGCAGGAATATTGCCATCGAACCCGGCAATCGCACAGGCCGGCTGGCCAAACCGGCAACTAACCTTTCTCAACCCCTTTCCAGCAGGGGGCGGAACGGATGCTTTCGCAAGACCGCTGGCGGCCATCCTTGACCAGCAGCTTGGCGCCAGGGTGATCATCGATAACAGGGGCGGGGCGGGTGGCACCGTCGGGGCCTCTGCTGCTGCAAAAATGACAGCCGACGGCTATACTTTCTTCGTCGGCGCGGCGCATCATACGATCGCACCGTCGATCTATCCGAGCCTCGATTACGACCTCGAGAAGGATTTCATTCCAATCGGCATCATCGCGCGGCCTCCACAGGTTCTGGTGGTCAATGCCGCCAAAGTCAAAGCCAAAACGCTGGCCGAGTTCATCGCGGAAGCAAAGGCCAGTCCTGGAAAATTCAATTATGGCTCTTCCGGCAATGGTACGGTGCATCATCTCTCCGGTGAATTGTTCCAGCTGCTGAGCGGAACAAAAATGACCCATGTGCCCTATCGCGGCGCAGGACCGGCCATGCAGGATCTGGTCGGCGGCCAGATCGACCTGATGTTCGACGGCCTCGGCAGCTCGGCCAACCAGATCAATGGCGGGACAGTCAAGGCGCTGGCCGTGGCATCGTCCAGCCGCGCCTCGGCGATTCCCAATGTGCCAACCGCAGCCGAAGGCGGATTGGCCAATTTCGAGATCTCGACCTGGTATGCTCTCTGGGCCATCAAGGGAACGCCGCAACCAATCATTGACCGCATGACGGCAGAGCTTGTGAAAGCACTGGATACATCCGCCGTCAAAGAAGCCTGGCAGAAGAACGGTTCCGAGGTGGTCAAGCTCACCGGCAAGGATTTCGGTGCCTATGTGACATCCGAGATTGCGCGCTGGAAAAAGGTCGTGACGGAGGCAAAGGTCAAGCTCTGAGGCTGGTCAAAGCCTGATCAGGGTTTTGTAACCGCAAAGGTCGCTAAAGCCCTGACTGCCATAGAGCTTTCTGGCAATAGTATTTTCCGCTGTAACCTGCAGGAACGCGCAATCAGCGCCTTCCTGTACCCCCCATGCCAGCAGCGCATCGACGATACTGCGGCCAAGCCCTTTGCCGCGGTGGGCTTCATCCAGCATGACCGAGCCTATCTCGGCCCAGCCACGGTCAATGGCGGCCATGCCGAAACCAACGGCCTCGCCCGCAATTTCCAGCGTTGCAAAAGCCGCAGGCACGCGCAAATGCCCGACAATGGCGAAGAGATGATCCGCCGAGCGCTTGGACGGCTCCTGTCGCACAGACACACCTGCAAGCCAGCGGCGGCTTGCAGCTCCCTCGATCCTGATGCGGGGATCAGTCATCGCCTTGCATGACGCATCGAGCCCTGCCAGCATCATGCGGGATTGATCCTTCAGCACATAGCCACGCTGCATGAGCATGGGTTCGACGGCTGCATCGGCCAGTGGCGTGATACGCACGCAGGGCGGGAGGCCAGCTTCCTTGTAAAGCGTCTCGATCGTGCCGATCAGAGCCATGGACATTGGCGCGCCGATAACGATGGCCGACGCGGAATTGGCGCGGCCCGAATAGCCGTGGCCGAAGCGCACAACCCAGCCGTCCATCAGCAAGGTGGAAGGTGCAGGCCAGACATTGACCAGCCGTTCTTCCGCCATCCGGACGCGCTCGATGTCCATGATCGGTTCAACCATGCACGATCATGCTCACGATGACTGGCCGGAAGGCTTGCCAAAAGAAGGGCTGGAAAGACTGCTGGATGGAGTGCGCGGCGTTGGTCTCCAGTCAGGCGGTGCCATTTCGAACCCGGCAAAATCAAACCCGGGTGCCACGGTACAACCGACAAGGGACCATGCACCAAGCGAGGTTGTTGTCTGCCACCAGCCTTGCGGCACAACCAGTTGCGGACGCTGCCGGGCTTTGAGATCCGGCCCCAGATGATGGGCTTGCGCGTCATGCCCGTTGGAGCTGACCGTAATGACCAGCGGCGCGCCCGCATACCAGTGCCAGACTTCCGCCGCATCGACGCGATGCCATTCTGACGTCTCGCCCGTGTCGAGCAGGTAATAGATCAGTGACGAGGCGGCGCGACCTCCCTCTACCGTGCGTTCGTCGCGCCAGGTTTCGCGGAAATAACCACCTTCCGGATGCCGTTTGAGATCAAGAAGCCGGATGACTTCCGCCGCGGTCATATCGTGCATGGGTCTATACTTTTCTTGAAGAGATTCAGAACCTGTTCTTGCGTTCCCGCAATTCTGTGAAAACGGCCACGGGTGAAGACCCGTTCATGCCAAGGGCTGCCTGAACACCGGGATCGGATGCGCGCAGAAACGGGTTCGTGGCCTTCTCGACGCCAATGCTTGTGGGTAGCGTTACCTTGCCCTGTGCGCGTTTGTTCTCGATATCCAGCGCCCTGGTGCGCAAGGCGATATTGGTGGGATCAACCGTCAGGGAAAAGCGCGCATTGGAGAGCGTGTATTCATGGCCACAATAGACCACCGTATCATCCGGCATTGCGGCAAACTTCTGCAACGACGTATACAGCTCCTCGGGCTTGCAGCCGAAAATACGGCCGCAACCAAGGGCGAACAGAGTGTCGCCGGCAAACACCGTTTTCTGCCTGCTGAACCAGTAAGCGATGTGATCGGCGCAATGCCCTGGTGTTTCCAGCACTTTCGCCGAGAGCGAGCCGACCTTGACCACGTCGCCTTCGCTCACTGTTTCGTCGACCAGTGGAACCTGGGTGGATTTCTTCGGCGCGACTACCCGGCACCCAAACTTGACCTTGAGCGCAGGAATGCCTTCGACGTGATCGGCATGTTCATGCGTCACGAGAATATCGGTCAGGGTCCAGCCCGTTTCGGCGAGGCCTGCCAGCACAGAGGCCTCATCAGGCGCATCGATCGCCGCCGTCGCACCGGTGGAACTGTCATGGATCAGCACCGTGAAATTATCGCTACGGCTGAGGATCTGGCGTATCTCAATCATGGTGCACCTGGAAGGAATTGCTCTATAAGCTGAGCATCATCCCTAGACGGTACCAATCCTTCATGTCCATTGACATCGTCGATCTGCGCAGCTTTTACGCGGGCCCTCTGGGGGAGGTCACGCGGGATCTGTTGTTGACCGCCATTCATGCACGCTGGAGCAGCATGAACGGCATGGTGCTGATGGGTCTTGGCTATGCAACACCTTATCTCGGCCCCTTTCGGGATGAGGCCGTGCGCAGTCTGGCGCTCATGCCTGCCGCACAAGGCGTGGTGAACTGGCCCTCTTCCGGGCTGTCATCCTCGGCACTGGTGGATGCAGATCAATTGCCATTGCGGGATGGTTCCGTGGATCGTGTGATCGTGGCCCATAGCCTTGAAATGGCGAACCAGCCCGCTGAATTGCTCTCGGAGCTGTGGCGGGTGCTGTCACCGGGCGGACGCATGATCGTCATCGCGCCGAACCGGGCCGGTCTCTGGGCACGGATTGACGGAACGCCTTTCGGCCATGGGCAGCCTTTCAGCCGCGGCCAGCTCACTGCGCTGATGCGGCAGGCCCTGTTTACGCCCGTGCACTGGGGCGAGGCTCTTTATGTGCCCCCGGTCAAAAGACGCATCCTGCTCAGAACTGCCAAGGTCTGGGACAGCATTGGCCGCAATCTGGGTTTGCCGTTTGCAGGCGTTCACGTGATCGAGGCGACCAAACAGGTCTTTCGCCCCGCCATGATCAAGAAAGCCGCGCGGGCCTTGCCGCAGGGACAGCACGCCCTGGTGCCCACCAACCGCGTCAGCCCGCGCTAGGGCGTGTCGTCCGTTAGGAACAGATGGTGGACGCGAGGAAAACGGGTTCAGTGTGAAGCGGTTCTGGCGAAGCAAACCGTCTGGTTTGCGAGACAGAAGCGCAAAACAATGGGCGCGTTTAACCGCGCTGCCCTGATATCACTTTCAGAGCAGAGTGAGATGGAAACAAGCCGCCTGCAAAGACAAAAAACTTCCCGATAGCGCTGCTATCGGCGCGTCTTTTGCCTTCCCATGCGACTAATTTCGATCTCATCCACCATTTGTTCCTAACGGACGACACGCCCTGTATCAGGTGAAGACAAACCAATCCGCGCTCGTCTTCTCGGCATTGACGCCATAAAGCGTGATGAGCTGTCCGCTTGCAAATTCAATCTGGGTCGAGCCGCCATCCTGATAGATTGAAGCATGGTCCGTCAGCTCGCCGAAATCCGCAGCCAGATCAGACCCGATCTGGATATGGTCCTCGCCCGGTGTGAAATCCACGATGAAATCATGGCCTGAATTGATACCAAAGACGAAAAGATCACGGCCATTTCCCCCGGTCACCACATCAAAGCCGGCACCTGGATCGATTGTCTGGTCGCCCGCGCCGAAAGTCAGCGTGTCATCGCGCTCAGTGCCAGAGACGTTCTCTTGGGTGGCCTGGTCTTTCTTGTCTTCACGCG
Source organism: Hyphomicrobiales bacterium (assembly GCA_031401875.1). Classification (GTDB taxonomy): domain Bacteria; phylum Pseudomonadota; class Alphaproteobacteria; order Rhizobiales; family Beijerinckiaceae; genus JADCCX01. Next base: position 4,951 of record JANNRX010000068.1, read on the forward strand.
GCACGTCGAAGGAGAACATCGCTTCATTCAGATCCTTCACGTTGAAGTGCTGCAGGATGAGAAGATCCGTGGCATTGCTGAATTCAAAAACCGTCGCGGTGTCGTCCTGATAGAACGAAGCCCCCTCAAGCAAATCGGCATAGGACGTCGCAAGATCTGATCCGATCCGGATGATATCCCGTCCAGCATCAAAATCAGCGACATAAACACGACCAGAGTTGAGGCCAAAGGCAAAGATCTCGGCGGGGTCCATGGAAGGCATGACCGGAGGTTCTGGAGCAACAGAAGGCTCAACTTCGATAGTAGGCGGCAGCAAAACGGCTGAGCCTGTATCAAGCTTGGAGAATGACGCAACAAGGGTTGGGATCAATAACGCCGTGCCCGTATCCTCCGCAGATTGGGACATGGCAATCGGCAAAACCGTTGTCAGAGGCTGATCGCTGAAAGGGCCCTGGGCAAACGGAATCTGAAGCGGCAGGAAGCCGGGCTCGACA
>JANNRX010000069.1:0-10664 GCA_031401875.1 Hyphomicrobiales bacterium
ATCACCAACGCCGAGAAGATGATCGCAGAGCTTGAGGATCCCTACATCCTGATCCACGAGAAGAAGCTTTCCTCGCTCCAGCCCATGCTGCCTATCCTCGAAACCGTTGTGCAGACCGGCAAGCCGCTTCTGATCATCGCGGAAGACGTTGAAGGCGAAGCACTTGCCACCCTCGTGGTCAACAAGCTGCGTGGTGGCCTCAAGATCGCTGCTGTCAAGGCACCGGGCTTCGGTGATCGCCGCAAGGCGATGCTCGAAGACCTCGCGATCCTGACAGGTGGCAATATGATCGCCGAAGACCTCGGCATCAAGCTCGAGAACATCACGATCAAGGACCTCGGACGTGCGAAGAAGATCCGCATTGAAAAGGAAACAACCACGATCGTTTCGGGCGCTGGCAAGAAGAAGGATATCGAAGGCCGCGTTCAGCAGATCAAGGCGCAGATCGAGGAAACCACCTCGGACTACGACCGTGAGAAGCTGCAGGAGCGTCTGGCGAAGCTGGCTGGCGGCGTTGCTGTCATCCGCGTCGGTGGTGCAACTGAAATTGAAGTGAAGGAAAAGAAGGACCGTGTGGATGACGCCCTGAACGCCACCCGCGCGGCCGTCGAAGAAGGCGTGCTGCCAGGCGGCGGCGTTGCTCTTCTGCGTGCCATCGCTTCGGTCGCCAAGCTCAAGACAGCCAACGAAGATCAGAAGACAGGCATCGAGATTGTCCGCAAGGCACTCACGACTCCTGCCAAGCAGATCATCGACAATGCTGGGGATGATGCTCCTGTGATCGTTGGCAAGCTGCTTGAGAACCCAAGCTACTCCTACGGCTACAACGCGCAGACCGGCGAGTTCGGCGACATGATGAAAATGGGCATCATTGACCCAACCAAGGTTGTCCGCACAGCCATTCAGGATGCAGCTTCGGTTGCAGGCCTCCTGATCATGACGGAAGCCATGATTGCTGAAGCACCAAAGAAGGACGCTGCTCCTTCGATGCCAGGCGGCGGTGGCGGCATGGGCGGCATGGACTTCTGAGGAAGTCCGGCAGGCCTGACTTGAGTGGCGGCACGGATTTTTAAGGAAATCCTGCGGTCTTCAGTTGACAACATTCAAAAAGGCGCGGGAATCTGCGCCTTTTTTGGTGTATTAACCACAGTGAAAGCGGGATATATGAAGTTCCGCAATTCGCCATATTTCCCCTGCATGCTTATTTTGATTGAGGAGAATGATATGAAAAAGATTTTCACAAATGCTTTAGCCATCACAATCATCGCCGGTGGATTGTCTGCCTGCTATTCTCCCGGTGATCGGGCTGTCGGTGGTGCTGTGCTAGGCGGCGCCTCGGGCGCATTGATCGGCGGAGCCCTGGGTGGCGGTCGCGGCGCTCTTCTGGGCGGTGGCATCGGAGCCGCAAGCGGTGCCATCATTGGCGCCAATACACGGCCGCAGCCGGTTTACGTCGAGGAAAGGCCGGTTTATGTTTCCCGCGCACCGCGTCGGTCCTATTACAGCCGTCGGCCTGTTTGTCCCTATGGCGCTTACGAAGACTTTGACGGCAGCATCTACTGCCGCTAAGCCTTTGTAATTATTTGCAATACTCACCGCACAACGACCGTTGCAGATGGCGGCTTTAGCGAGCGTTAACGCAAAGCCGCCGTTTCCGCGTCGCGTTTGATTCTGGCCACCATCGAGCGCAAGCCATTCGAACGCTGTGAGGAAAGATGCGCCTTGAGTCCGAGCGCATCGAATGTACCGAATGTGTCCAGAGCCACAATTTCAGAGGCTTTCTTGCCCGAATTGAGCGCTATTGCCAGCGCAACAAGGCCGCGCACGATCAGTGCATCACTATCCCCCTGAAAGGTCAGAACCGGATCCTTCCCCTCCCCGGAGGACGTCGCGAGCCACACCTGACTGGCGCAGCCTTGCACCCGGTTGGTTTCTGTCCGCAGTGTTTCCGGCAAGGGCGGCAGGGCTTTGCCGATCTGGATGAGGTAGGCATAACGCTCCTCCCAATCGTCAAGATAGGAGAGGTTTTCCGCAATTTCATCGTAGCTCGTTGTCATCATAGGATGCGAAATGGGCGCAGCCGAGGATATCGTCAAGGCCTTGCAGGCTTCCCTTGGGGTTGTGGTGCTGCTCCGGCGGCCTGTCGGGCTGCATCAAGACAGATTTCGGGGTTCGCCTTGCAATAGGCCAGAGCCAGCTCGCCGGCAGAACCCTTGATCTCACGAACCTGGATCTGACGCGCCTCATCGGCCATCCCGAAGGCCGCACGGACCACTTTCAGCGTTTCCGCTGGCGCAAAGGCCAGCAGAATCCCGGCTGCCGCGGCTATTCGAAAAACTGCCATGACTCTGCCCTGTCCCGATAGGTGCTGCCTCAACATGTTTACGCCAACTGAGGCAAAACCCATGTGATGCATTTACTCTATCTCAATCCACCTTGCCAATCCGTGAACTGTCCAGAGATGGTTTCATCTGTTTTTCTAAGACGGCATTAACCATGTTTTCCACTTCGCCCCATGAACCATGCATCGACCGGAATAATGGCCTGCCCGGACGGAATTCTTAGGCTTCATTTAAGGCGCAACAGGCATGGTGGGCTGATAATTTAGCAGAAAGCTCTGGGAACCGGGCGCATGACAGCCACAATGCAATGGCTCCTCTCCAGAACGGGACCGTCTTGCCGAATGACGGCACAGACCCGCATGCGGCTGTTCCGCAATAGCCGTCTTGCCGTGGCAGCCATCATGCTTGGCGCGTTTCCATTGATGTCGGTCATCTCCTCGGAAACGCCCGCCGTTATCGTGGCATTGTTGCTGCTGGGCGTGCTCCCTGCCGTGACAGCGCTGGATATGCGACGCGCGGCACTGCTGGATCGGGCAGTGCTGATCAGCCTTGTGATCACCGGAGCTGTTCTGACCGCCGGTGTGTTACGCGGACTTTCAGGCATCGCCGCACTCACCGTGATTGGACTTGCTATCGTTGAAGCCTTTATCGTGGGCAGACGCAGCATCAGGAAGCCTTTCATCAGTATAGCGCTTGTTGCCTGTGCCATGATCAGCATGGCAATGCTGCACGCTCAAGCCGCGTTAAAGGTCAGTGGCGAAAACCTCTGGTCAACAGCATTGATCGTGGTCTGTATGGCTGTCAGCACAAGCATGATTGCGTGTGCCATGATGGAGGCTCTTTCTTCCGAACGCGCAGCCCGCAAACAGCAGCAGATCGAACACTTTGATCATGCATGCGTAGCCTCGGAAACAATTGTCACCCTTGACAGCAGCGGTGCAGTGCTGCGGGCCAGTGCGAATGCCGAGCGTATCCTCGGGCTATCAACACAGGCGCTGATGGGCCGTGGCCTTGCAGAGCTGGTTCTTGTGGCGGATCGGCCCGCTTTTCTTACGGCATTATCGGATGCTGCCCATGCAGAAGCCTTCCATGCGACGCCCTATCGCAAACTGAGGTTCAGGATGCGCTCCTCTGCGCTGGCTGGAAGCCCAAGCTACCGCTGGGTCGAAGCCATTGTCAGCCAGTCCGCAACAGCCCCCGGTCGTGCCATTGCTGCGCTGCGCGACATCAGCAAACTGGTGATGGAGGAACAGATGCTTGCGGCAGCGGCCGACGAGGCGGAAGCCGCCAAATCAGCCCGCTCGGCTTTTCTTGCGACCATCAACCATGAATTGCGCACGCCTTTGAACGCCATCATCGGCTTTTCCGATATCCTTGCAAACCCGAAGACAATGCCCACGGATGCCATGCGAATGCAGGAATATGCAGGCCTGATCAACGGTGCAGGGCGTGACCTGTTGCGGATGGTGTGCATGATGATTGATATCACCCGCCTCGATTCTGATGTCTATGAATTCGATGCCGAAATACAGGATCTGAACACACTGGTTGAAACATCGGTTGAGGCCTTCAGTCAGGAACCTGAAGCCCGAGATTCAACTTTCAGCGTCAGCCTTCCGAAAGAAATGATCGAAGCCGAAGTGGATGCCCGCGCCATCAACCATGTCTTGCAGCAGTTGCTTTCGAACGCGATTAAATTTGGCGGTGCAAAAAACGCAGTCAAGATCACCTTGAAGGCAGGTGCAGGCCACACCAGCATCACCGTGTCAGATCGCGGCCAGGGCATACCAAAAGACAAGCTCGCCCTTCTGGGACGGCATTTCATCAAACTTGATGAGCGCATGAGCCGCGACCAGGGCGGTATCGGCCTTGGGCTCTCGCTCGCACGAGGATTGATGGCACTGCATGCAGGATCAATCTCCATCGAAAGCCATATGGGCAAAGGTACGACAGTCACATTGTCCTTGCCGCATCCCGGTACTGCGCAATCTGGCATCACGATGGCGGCAGCAAACAATATTCATCAATTGAATGCCCCGGTACAAAGTCCAGAATTGCTCACCGCAAGAATGCAAACCCTCAGAGATCGCCGCATTGCCTGACATGAAGTCATCCGCCATCAAGTCACCCGCCATGAACAGCTTCATCAGAGCTGGTGAGCCGGCAGGCCGTCTGGTGCGCGGCGAAACCACGCTGACACGGCTGATTGGTCGCCGTCTGCTGCGCAATCCGCTGCATGCGCTCGGGTGGATTGGCGCTGCCGGAATCAGCGTTTCTGTCTTCACCAACATCATGCTGCTTCAGCCGGAACGTCACCGCGCACCCATTTTCGTGGGCAACCCGTTGATTCATGCAACACCTCAGCCCACGCAAAGCCCATTGCCGCCAATGCGCCCGGCCAATATGGAGCGGGATGCTGAACTCATGCGCAAGGCGACCTTGATTCAGGACATTCAGACCGAACTTGGCCACCGTGGTTTCTTTGTCGGTCAGCCTGATCAAGCGGCAATCGCCAGAACCACAACTGCCATCCGGGATTTCCAGACAGCCGCAAGAATTCCCGTGAACGGGCAGGCCAGCGAAAGTCTGCTTGCCGCCATCATCACCTCGAACCTGACCGTCAAGGATCAGATCCTCGGTTTGCTCAAGAGCAGCACAGACCGGCTCGAAAGGCCGGAAACCGTGGTTGCAATCCAGCGCGCCTTGACCAAGCTTGGCTATGGCCCATTGCGTGATGATGGCAACTTCGGGGCGGGAACCCGCGCGGCTCTTGACAGATTCGAACGGGATCGCAAGCTTCCAGCGCGCGGCGATAACCCGGCTCGGGTCTTGCGGGAACTGGCACAGACATCCGGCATTGCCATCGACTGAGCCTTCGGCCAAACTTAGGGCCTGTCGTCAGTGAGGAACAGATGGTGGACGCGAGAAAAAATGGTTCAGTGTGAAGCGGTTCTGGCGAAGCAAACCGTCCGGTTTGCGAGACAGAAGCGCGAAACAATGGGCCATTTTATCCGCGCTGACCTCAAAGAAGGAATTTTAACGTGGTGAGATGGAAACGGACCGCCTGGAAGAACAAGAACCGCCCCGATAGCGCTGCTATCAGCGCGTCTTTTGTTCTTCCATTCAGCCCATTTCGATCTCATCCACCATGTGTTCCTCACTAACGACAGGCCCTAGCCCATGCGGCTTCGATCCGATCTTTTTGTTGCGGCCTACCTGCGCCGACGCAATGGCGACAATGCCTTCTCGGTTGTGCGCCACAGGGGTGCTGCTGAAGCCGGTGCGATCTTTGTCATGATTGATCATCTGAACGGCGGGGCCGCACTTTACGGGCCAGCCCCGCAGATGGTTTTCGATGATGCCAATCCGGAGCGCCGCTTCGAAAAGATCAGCAAGCCTGGCGCATCTCTGGCCGAAATCGAGGAGCGATTGGCAAAAGAACTGCGCTTTGATCGTGATATCTGGATCATTGATGTCGAGGACAGGAATGGCGAGCCCGCACTTGATTTAGTTCACATATAAACTAAATCAAGTGCGGACCGACTTGTGGCAATCCATCATCTGGACAAGTGCCGATGATTTGCTGCAAACAAAACTATGCCGCAAGACGTGCACAACGTTTTTTCTGGAGGAAGCTTTCGATGAAGATTCTCGTACCCGTCAAACGGGTGGTCGATTACAACGTCAAGATCCGCGTCAAGCCGGACGGATCGGGCGTGGATCTCGCCAATGTAAAGATGTCGATGAACCCTTTCGACGAGATTGCCTGCGAAGAGGCAATCCGCATCCGGGAAAAAGGCGGAGCAACTGAAGTGATCGTTGTCTCGATCGGTCCCGCAGGTGCAGCAGAAACCATCCGTACCGGTCTTGCCATGGGCGCGGATCGCGGCATCCATGTGAAAACTGATGTGTTGGTGGAGCCGCTTTCGGTCGCCAAGCTTCTGAAGAAAGTCATTGAAGCCGAAGCTCCCGGCCTGGTTATCATGGGCAAGCAGGCGATCGATGATGATATGAATGCCACGGGCCAGATGCTGGCTGCATTGCTGGGCTGGCCGCAAGGCACCTTCGCCAACAAGGTTGAGATTGCAGGCGACACGATCAACGTCGTGCGCGAAGTCGATGGCGGCTTGCAGACGGTGAAGCTGAAATCACCCGCCATCGTCACAACCGACCTGCGCCTCAACGAGCCGCGCTATGCCTCGCTCCCCAACATCATGAAGGCCAAGAAAAAGCCCATCGACGAGCATTCACCGGATAGCCTCGGCGTGGACATCAGCCCGCGCCTCACCGTGTTGAAAACAGTGGAACCCAGCGGTCGCAAGGCAGGCATCAAGGTCGGATCACCGGCGGAACTCGTAGGCAAACTCAAAGACGCAGGAGTAATCTGACATGGCTGTTCTTCTGATTGCTGAACATGACAACGCCGCGCTGAACGGCGTCACTGCCAAGGCGATGACAGCCGCCACTGCCATGGGAAGCCCCGTGCATGTGCTTGTTGCAGGCAATAACTGCGCAGGCGCCGCCAGCCAGGCAGCCAAGCTTGCAGGTGTCGAAAAAGTGCTGATCGCCGATGACGCGGCCTATGCCAACCTGCTGGCGGAACCGACTGCGGCGCTGATCGCCAAGCTTGCAGGGGGCTATGCTGCCATCGTCGCACCATCAACCGCCAACACCAAGAACGTGATGCCCCGCGCTGCTGCTCTCCTTGATGTCCAGCAGATTTCGGACATCACCAAAGTGATCTCAGCGGATACATTCGAACGGCCGATCTATGCAGGCAATGCCATCCAGACCGTGCAATCGAAGGATAGCATCAAGCTGGTCACTGTCCGCACCGCCTCATTCGCGGCAGCAGGTGAAGGTGGATCGGCCAAAAGCGAAGCTGTCAGTTCTGAAGGTGATCCAGGCCTGTCGAGCTTTGTCAGCCAGGAGATCGCCAAATCGGATCGTCCTGAGCTCAATGCGGCCAAGATCGTGGTCTCAGGCGGACGGGCGCTCGCCTCCTCCGAAAATTTCAAGACCGTGATCGAGCCACTTGCTGACATGTTCGGTGCCGCCGTCGGGGCATCCCGCGCCGCTGTTGATGCAGGCTATGCACCCAATGACTGGCAGGTTGGCCAGACCGGCAAGGTTGTCGCGCCCGATCTTTATGTCGCCATTGGCATCTCGGGCGCCATCCAGCATCTCGCCGGCATGAAGGATTCGAAAGTCATCGTCGCCATCAACAAGGACGAGGAAGCGCCGATCTTCCAGGTCGCGGATTTCGGCCTGGTTGGCGATCTCTTCACTCTGGTACCGGAGTTGAAGGCGGAACTGGCAAAGGCCGGGAAGTGAAGAGGCTTGACCCACTGTCATGAACGCTGCCCACCCGAACGCTGAACCTTGCCTGCCTGAACGCATCACTGGCGCAGGCCCTGCCACACGCAAGATGACGATTGCCGTCCCTGTTGGCGGCGTCATGGTTGGCGGCGGGCATCCTGTTGTCGTCCAGTCCATGACCAATACGGACACGGCGGACATTGAGGGCACCGCGCGTCAGGTCGCAGCATTGTGGCGGGCCGGTTCCGAGCTTGTTCGCATTACCGTGGATCGCGATGAGGCCGCCGCCGCGGTTCCCCACATCCGTGATCGCCTGAGATTGCGGGGCGTGGATGTGCCGTTGATCGGCGATTTTCACTACATCGGCCATAAATTGCTGGCGGACCATCCGGCCTGTGCTGAGGCGCTTGATAAATACCGCATCAATCCCGGCAATGTCGGCTTCAAGGAAAAGAAAGACCGCCAGTTCGGCGCCATCATCGATATGGCCATGAAATACGGCAAATGCGTGCGCATCGGTGCGAACTGGGGCTCGCTGGATCAGGAATTGCTTACCCATCTCATGAACCTGAACGCCGCCAGCGCCCAGCCCTTTGATGCCCGCGCCGTCACCCGAGAGGCCCTGGTGCAATCCGCCCTGATTTCCGCAGAGCGCGCCGAGGAAATGGGGCTGGCCAGGAATCGCATCATCCTCTCCGCCAAGGTTTCCGCCGTGCAGGATCTCATCGCCTGCTATCGCATGCTGGCGGGCCGCACCGATCATGCGCTGCATCTGGGCCTCACGGAAGCGGGCATGGGCTCCAAGGGCCTCGTTGCTGCGTCTGCCGCCATGGGCATCCTGTTGCAGGAAGGCATCGGCGACACCATCCGCTATTCGCTGACACCCGAGCCTGGCGGCGACCGCACGCTGGAGGTGAAGGCGAGCCAGGAATTGTTGCAGACCATGGGCTTTCGCGCCTTCGTGCCCCAGGTCGCCGCCTGTCCCGGCTGCGGACGCACGACATCGACCGTGTTCCAGGAACTGGCGCAGGATATCGAGGGCTGGCTTGCCGCCTCGATGCCCGAGTGGAAGCAGAAATACCCCGGTGTCGAAACCCTCAACGTCGCCGTCATGGGCTGCATCGTCAACGGTCCTGGAGAAAGCAAGCACGCCGACATCGGCATCTCGCTCCCCGGCACCGGCGAAACGCCAAGCGCACCAGTTTTCATCGATGGCAGGAAAGCTGCGACATTGAAGGGTGCGGGCATCGCGGCCGAGTTCAAGACGATGGTGGGGGCGTATATCGAACAGCGGTTTGGGGAGTAAGGAGGCGTTTACTCCACTATGTCGCGCGAAACCCGCATGATATACTCATCAAAGAGCGGAACGGTAAAAGCTGTATCCCCGTGATTGGGACTATAGATCATTCCCTTGCGGATCAAGTTGCTCCTTGTTGGGGCAACAGTTGTTACTTTTTGTTTGAGTTTTGCGGCGATATCACCCGATCTGTGCGGGCCAACACCCAACTCGGCCATGGCCTTGATATATCGCTTTTCTACGAACGTCAGACGGTCAAGCCTCACCCTGAAAAAACTTTGATCGAGCTGGGTCAGCGCAGGTTGCGATGCATTCTCGACATCCCGCTTGGAAATCGGCGACGCCAAGGCGTTATTCCAGCAGTGGTAACCCCATTCCTGCAGGAAGTAGGGATATCGTCTGGTTTCTTGCAAAATACGGCTGATCGCATCATCATCGAAAGCGACACCAGATCGAGCTGCCGGTTTGCAAAGAGCATCTCTCGCAGCAGATTCATCAAGCGGGCCAATCGGCTCAAAGACAAAGAGCCTCTCGGCATAGGACTTGGCTTCACCCATCTGCCCGACAAGCTGAGGAAGCCCCGCTGCAATAACAAAAACTGGCAATTTTTTCTGACTTATCTGATGCAGACCTGCAATTAGCGCACGCAGATCGCTTTCCCGTACATATTGAAGTTCATCGATCGAGATCAGCAAAGCGGTCTCGCGTGATTGAGCCGCTTCTCCGATCATCGTAAGCAATTCGCCCAGTTCAAATTCGAGATCGTTGGATAGCGGTTCAAGATCAACACTCAGATCAAACCCTTCATAACTGACCTTGAATGCACGGGCAAAACTGACAAGTTGCCTCTTGGCAGCATTCAAGCGGTCTCCAAAACGGGCGCCAACACTCAGTTTTCTCAATGCCGCATGAAGTGGTCCAATGATGGTCTGTGGAAGAGAGCGATCTTCTGGCGCTTCGTGAGAAATCGTGACAAAACCCTCTTTTTCAGCGGCTGCTACAATTGCATTGAGTAACACAGTTTTGCCCACACCTCTGAGGCCGTACAAAACAGTGCTGCGTGCCTGAAAGCCGTTTTTGAGCCGAGCGAGGCCAATACTGGCGCGCTCGATAATAGCATCTCGTCCAACCAATTCAGGCGGCGGGCTGCCGGCTCCCGGTGCATATGGATTAGTTCTTGGATCCATTTATTGCAACCTTTGTAAGTTTATTAAAAAACACTAATATCACTAAACTCCTTATAATAAAAAGTGAAAATTATCTGCTCGAACTCCCAAACCGAAATGCCAGCATTTTTCCTAGAAGTTTTTCTATTCCAGCACCTTGAAGACAACTCGTCCGCCACCCTACCCTGCATGAGCAAGAGTAGGGTTCCATTCAGCATGGTTACGCGCGTCGCCACTGTGGCGTTTGAGGGCATCGAGGCGCGTGCGGTGGATGTGCAGGTGCAGGTCACATCCGGCAATGTCGCCTTCGTGCTGGTAGGTCTGCCAGACAAAGCCGTGGCGGAATCTAAGGAGCGCGTGCGTGCCGCGTTGACGGCCTCCGGGTTGGCGCTTCCTGCGCGACGCATCGTGGTCAATCTCGCCCCTGCTGATCTGCCGAAGGAAGGATCGCATTACGATCTTCCCATCGCTCTGGGCATCATGGGAGCCATTGGGGCCATTCCGCCCGATGCGCTGGAAGGCTTCACGGCTTTGGGCGAG
>JANNRX010000070.1:0-3838 GCA_031401875.1 Hyphomicrobiales bacterium
CCGGACGCCATTCCGCATTACGGTGACATGATCTCAATTGCATCAATGTCGCTCCCCACCTCCTAATCCTGAGGCGGCATTACGGTGACATGATCTCAATTGCATCAATGTCGCTCCCGACCTCCCTATCCTGAGGCGGCGGGGTGTATGGCGATAAAGGCGGTCGAGAAAGCGTTTCACCGTCATTGCGAGGCGCGAAGCGCCGAAACAATCGAGCTTTCAAGGCGTCCGGGCCGCGACTGAGCGTATTGAAATGCACCATTCTCTGTGGGTTGAGACTGGATTGCTTCGCTTCGCTCGCAAAGACGGGTCTGGCAATGACTTTCTTCGACAGCCCATTAGGCGAACCCGCGAAACAGGCGTATGCCTTTCCTCACCTCGGCCCTGATGTCAGGCCTTGGAAGCCCCTTCGGGGCAAGGGAGATGGCCATGGCCAAGGGTGAACAGCGCAGCAACAAGGAAAAGAAGAAGCCCAAGGCCGCTAAACCCGCGCCTTCGCCGGTGACATCGAGCTTTCTCACCAAGGGCACGAGCAGCCCCATCAATATGCCCAAGAAGAAGGGTTGAGAAAAAGGGGTGAGTTCTCAGCCCTTCTTCTCTGGCGGCCTCTCGCTTACAAAACGGGGAGGCAGGAGCCGCGTACAACACGCCCGGTTGTCGATCGGCGTGAAGCAGCCGCGGTCCTCGTCACGGGCCGGACGTTTGTTGATGCTGTTGGGCACATGCGAAAAACTGCGGACACTGATCGTATCGCCGCCGCCATCAGCACCACCGCCGTTGCCGCCGCCCTGACCCTTTGCGAAAGCGGGGGATACGGCCATGGCGCCAAGTGCCAGGACTGGAAGTGCGGCGATGGCCGCCGCCAATGCAACTGATTTGATCGACATGGAATGATCTCCTTTGGGTGAAAGGCCGGACATTCAGCCTTCACAAGCGTTGGTCGCGGGGCGAGGACCAAAGGTTCATTGCGACGGACAATTATTCTTCCGTGGATTGTGTTTGAGTGACAGGTTCATTCCGGCCAGAGAGGCCGCTGTCATTGAAGTGTCAAAAAGACCCCATAACCATAAAGTGTAGCGCATAGCTGCGGGTTTTGCGGTGTTGCTTACTGATGGACCTCTTTCCATCAGAAATGAACATGGCGCATGATCCACAACCGCAATTGGGAGATCGTCGGATTTGAAAAAGCGCCTCCTGCTTTTTCATGGCAGCTCCCGAAAGCCCGTATTGTGATGGGAATATGTCATGTTTGGCCTCAAGCCTGGATTTTTCTGCAGGACATTCCTGCTTTTCGCATCACTCGCCTGGTGTACAATCGCAACCGCTGAGCCAATACGCGGCGCCGGTTCCACATTTGCCGCGCCAGTCATTGCCAAATGGTCCAGGAATTATCAGTTGATGCGTGCCGATGGCGGTGACTTTCTCTCGCCAGACTGGCTTGTAGATTATGAACTGGTCGGCTCCCTTGCAGGCGTGATGCGGCTGGGGCAACCCGAGCTGGATTTTGCCGCAACGGATGTGGCACAATCACCCGATGATCTGAAAAAACGCGGACAGACCCAGTTTCCAATCGTCATTGGCGGTGTCGCGATTGTCGTGAACATCGATGGAGTGACCGCAGGCGGCCTTCGCCTGACGGGGCCACTTCTGGCAGATATCTACCTTGGCAAGATCCAGAACTGGTCTGATCCGGCCATCAAAGCGGTCAATCCTGATGTGGCACTTCCTGATCTCAGGATTTCTGTTTTGCACCGCAAGGACGGTTCGGGAACAACTTTCACCCTGACGCAGTATTTGTCCGCCGTCAGCGCGGATTGGAAAACGAAATATGGTGCCGATCTTCTGATCAGCTGGCCCTTGGGAACCAGCGCAGAAGGCACCCAGGGACTGGTCCGCGCTGTCAAGGCGACCAAGGGCTCCATCTCTTATATCGAATACGGACAAGTGACGCGCGCAGGCCTTGCATTCGCGACGATCCAGAACCGTTCAGGCAGGTTTGTTAAACCGGATCAGGCCGGCGTACAAGCTGCAGCCAATGCGGTTCCCTGGGCGAACACGAAGGATTTCTTCGCGCAATTGACGGATCAGCCAGGTGATGCTGCCTATCCGCTGGCGGCAGCAACATTTGCTGTGGTGCCTTCGGCCAGCCGATCCTCCGCACGTGTCAATCGTGTGCATGATGTTTTCCGCCTTGCCTTTGACAAGGGTGGGGATGACGCCGCTGCACTGGGATATGTCCCGCTTCCCGCTCCGCTCGTGGAACAGATCAAAAGCTATTGGGCCAAACCGCCTGCTGCCGGTGGTTAATGGGGTTTACGCACACCCGTTGCCTTGCCAACCAGCCAGAAATACAGCGGATATGGCAATAGATTCACGGCTTTGAGAATATAGGCAAGGCGCTTGGGAAAATTGATCTCGAAGCCGGCGCGCTCGAAACCATCACAACAGCGTTTTGCGGCAACATCGTTTGCCATGAGGAATGGCATCGGGAAATCATTCTTGCCCGTCAGCGGCGTTTCGATAAAGCCGGGATTGACCAGTTGCAGGACCAGCCCAAGTGCATCGCAATCGAAACGCAGGGCCTCGCACATGTTGATCACGGCCGCTTTCGTGCTCCCGTAAGCGGCACTGCGCGGCAGGCCACCATAGCCCGCAATGGATGCATTGACCGCGATCTGTCCAAAGCCGCGCTCCGCCATGACTGGCATGATCGCGGCAAGACCATGCACAACACCCATGATATTGACCTCAACAACCTGCCGGAAAGCGGTCACATCAATGTGGGGCGCATTCACATAAGGCGCGATCCCGGCATTGAAAAAGGCCAGTGCAATCGGCCCATGCGCCTTCTCGATGCTGATGGCGGCATCACGCATGGCGACAGCATCGGTAACATCGACGGCATGTGCGATAATCCGCCCTGGACAGCCCATGGCTTCCACTGCCAACGCCTCAAGTTCCGGTTCTCGCCGGGCGCTGACGGCCACGGTCCAGCCGCGCCGTGCAAGCTCAAGCGCCACACCACGCCCGATGCCGGAGCTTGCGCCGGTGATCCAGGCTACGCCGTCTTTGGGAGAAACCCGCCGGTTTTTCATGACGCGCAGCCGGTCAGTTCCGTTTGATCCACGAGAACACCCTTGCGAGCGGCCCAGTCAGATGTACGGGACCCTCACTCACCGCAAAACATATACAATCCTGATCGGGCCCCGCCACCGGCTTGTGATCAAGCTCGCTATCTGCAACCGCCAGATCGCCACGGTTGAAGCAGCCTGTGCTGTCCAGAAACGATCCTTTTAGAACCAGTGTCGCTTCCAGACCTTCATGGGTGTGGGAAGGCATGGCACGCCCCGCTTTGATCCAGAGAAGGGAAGCTGTGCAATCAGGGCTGCTCTCCAGCACCACTTCGCGCAAACCAGGCAGAACAAAGCGCCACCGCAGGTCATCAAAGCTTTGCCCCATAAATGCGGCCAACGGTGCCGGGATCATATCGGACTTTGCCTCTGCAGGGGTAAAAACCGCACTATCCTCGTCAAGGATGGCAGCCAGTCTGCGTGTTCGTGTGCCAATCTTTTCCTGTGCCGGAATGTTCTCCATCTCATCGGCCAGAACTGATTCCATCGCAGAGACAAACAGTCGATTCTTGTGACTCATCGCCAGGTGCGACGCGACGATGGCATGCATGGGACGGGTCAGACCACCGCTGCAATACGAAGCCAGAAGCGCATCAAGCGGCCCACCATCGGGTGTCGGGCTGACCATCCCCACCCGTGTGCCGGTTCGATTCAAGGGGAAATCCGGCCAGATTGTACTGGACCAGATGAGGACCGTAGACAAAGCC
>JANNRX010000071.1:0-12901 GCA_031401875.1 Hyphomicrobiales bacterium
TAGCGAGCCTCGAAGGACGCACAATGCTGATGCAACAAGCAGAACGTTCTCAGTCACTCAGCACAATCGACCAATAGACATTATGGCGCGATCCCGGACGCCCGACAGAGGCAATTCCCATGCGTTTTGCCGGCGCAAAGCGCAGGGTAGCGTCATGATCGGGCGAACCGCGCCAACCGGAAAATGCATCTGAAATCGTGAAGTAGCCGGCGGAAACGCTTTCCCTTACCTTGCGATTGCCAAGCCCGGCGGCTGCAAGGCGTTTGCCAATATCGGTGCGCACGCCCTTGGAAACATCGCCGCCCGCTGCCATGGCCTGTGCCTGTTGCTCCGCCTCTGCCATCAGCACCGCATCAAGCACCACAGGTGGCAGACCGCTGTTCCTGCGATAGCCATTGATCAGATCGCGGGCGGAACCTGCATCCATTCTGGCGTCCCGCGCGGCAAGGCTGGCATAGATCGGCGAGATCGATACAACGGGTGCGGGCTGGGTGCAGGTCGCCAGAAAGGAAAAGACAGCGCAAAGTCCCGATGACATGATGACGTCTCCATCAATTGAATCTTGCAATAGTGTCTTGTGAAAGTCGGCTGGCTCAGATCAGCCGCTCAAGCCTTGCCTCGTGCGGATTGACGCGCAGCCTCGATATCACCGGGGTCAGCAATCACTCCCTCGTCAGGAGCTGGGGCTATCAGCAGTTCCTCAGGGCGGCGTGGCAGCGGAATATCAATCCGCGCCTTGCGCAATCGCTTGAGCAGATCGAACATCAGATCGCTCTTGACCGGGAGCATGCTGTCAACATCGACAAAGCAGCGTAGCTCGAAATCCATGCTCGCGTCACCCAGGCGCATGAAATAGACGCGCGGTGGAGGATCCGCCAGGACGGACTTGTTGTTTTTGGCGACCGCAAGAAGAATGGTCTTCACCTCCTCAGGCTCGGAACCGTAGCCCACACCGACAGGAATGATGATCCGGGCCAGCCGGTCGTTGTGCATCCAGTTCTTGACCCGCCCGGAAATGAATTCGGAATTTGGCACAATGAGAGAGGCGCGGTCGAATGTCTCGATCTGGGTGGAACGCACATTGATGCGTTTGACCAGGCCCTGTTCATCGCCCACCACAATCCAGTCTCCGACGCGGATCGGGCGTTCCCACAACAGGATCAGTCCGGAGACAAAGTTGTTGATGATCGACTGAAGACCAAAACCGATGCCAACGGACAACGCGCCGGCAATGATGGTGAATTTATCCAGCGAAAGACCAAGCGTCGATGCTGCCATCATGCCAGCAATGATAACACCGATATAACCAATGCTCGTGCTGATCGAGTTGCGCAGCCCGACATCAAGCTTGGTATGCGGCAGATAGCTCTTCTCCAGCCAGCGCTTGATGCCCCGTGTTGCCGTGAAACCCACTGCAAACATTGCTATGGCGACAATGATATTGGACAATGAAATGGTGACTCCGCCGACCGAGAAGCCGAACAGGGCGGCTTTCAGCGTGCCAATCGTATCGCCACCATCAAGCCCCCAGGGTGCCAGCACCAGCATTGCGGCCGCAATGATCAGGACCACCCGGAAGAAGCCGCTGGACAGAATGCTGATCTGCTTGAGTGAGCTTTTGCTGATGCCGACCTGTGACACGATCTGCTTGCCGAGAGGACCTTCCGGCGCAACGATACCGCCCATGAACTCATCGACCAGTGTCAGAAGGATGACCAGAATCGCGCCAACAATCGCCAGCCAGATCACCTGGTCTGCCAGAAAGCCCGCAAGAGCCACATAGCCAAAAACTGCGGCTGCCAGAATGGAGGCCGCCGCGACCCAGGCCGAAAGCCGCGCCGCCTGATTGACGCCGCCAGCAATCGTGGCGCCGCCAGCATCAAGCGGCTTGTCCGTCGCAGTCTCGTCATCAATGCTGCTGCGCAACTGGCGAAGCGTACGAATGATGGCCAAAGCGCCAAAAAGCGCGAAGAGCGATTTGGTTGCAACAGTCACCGGCAGCAAGGCGAAGATCGCCTGATTAACCGCCTCCACCGTTTTACCGGCAACGATGATGCCGGTGAAGACGCTGGCAAGATGCGTGATCTTCGACGCAGTCCGATCATCCACATCCATCAGACGCCATTGCGGATCATCCGGCCCCAGAACGCCATCGGCCAGCCCATGCGCGAAAGCCACAAAGGCAATGCCGAAAAGCAGAGTACGGATGATGTTTTCCACGCGGTCACTGATCAGCCCGAGTGAATCAAGAACATTGTAAATACTTGCACAGACAAGGACGGGGACAACCGCCCAGATCACGATGACCCGCAAGGCAGCAAGGGCACGCTTCAGACGGGTGGCCCCCACCGATCCCTTCTTGCCATCCGTATCGGCGGGTGCCGGTATCTCCGGCCTGCCTTCGAAACGCCGGAGATAGCGATTTCCGGGAACGGCCACAACGGCCAGAAGCACCACGAAGACAACGAGCATGACAAGGCGCACCAGATCAAGCTTGCCGATGATGTGATCCCACCAGCCACCCAGCAGAAATTGCGCAGAACGAAGCTCGCCCGGCAGTGCCCTGACAACATCAAGCCACAGAACGGGACTGAAAACACTCGTGCTGCGTTCCAGCAGGGCCTTGGTCAGCAGCGTCCGGCGTGTATCGGAAATGGTCGAAGAAAGCTGTTCGGCAGCGACGATTTCATTGCGCGCCAATGCCAGATACGCTTCGGTTTCGCCGCGCGCCTTCTCCTGCTCATCGCGCTCGCGGGCCACATCGGCATTGTCGGCCTGGCCCTTTGAAGGGTCCGGCTTGGGGCCGAGTTGCTCAAGACGCGCCTTGATGCCTTCAAGACGCGGCGTTTGCTCGGCGATGAACTCCCGGATCTGGTCGCGGATTGGATCAAGCTTGCCGCGCGCCTCGCCCAGCTTGCGGTCATTGCCAAGATTGGCCTGAACCTCGCGCTCCATCTCTGAAATCGCGGCACGGAACCTGTCCAGCTGCGCTTTGGGTGCTTCCTGCGCCATCGCCGAAACAATGGCGATCAAAAGAGAGGCTGCCAGCACAACGACAGCACCCGTTATTTTCAGGAAGTGAAAATTTTTCATGCTCACTCAATAATTGATTCGCCCACTGAAGGCATGCTCCATCATGCGCGCAAAACGAAAGAGGGGCAGGAAAACGGCGATTGCGTGAACGCT
This sequence comes from Hyphomicrobiales bacterium, assembly GCA_031401875.1. Lineage (GTDB taxonomy): Bacteria > Pseudomonadota > Alphaproteobacteria > Rhizobiales > Beijerinckiaceae > JADCCX01. The sequence goes on from JANNRX010000071.1 coordinate 3,187, forward strand.
TCAGCGCTTCAGGGTCGCCAGATACACGCCTGCCGCTGTCGTCACCATGCCTGCAATCTGTATGGCATTCAGCGTTTCACCAAAGATCGCCCATGCCTGAAGCGCCACTGTGGCCGGCACAAGATAGATCAAGGCCGAAACGCGTGTCACTTCGCCCCGGTTGATCATCATCAGCATCAGCGCGATGGCAAAAACCGAAAGCACAATCACCGACCAGGCGAGTGTGGCATAGACCTCAAAACTATGATCGAAACGAAGATCTTCAAGCGCCAGCGACAAGGGAGCGATCAGCAGCAATGCACCAAGATACTGCACCGCCGTGACTGTGCGCAGATCGCCCGCGGCCACAAATCTCTTCTGATAAAAACTGCCTGCCGTGATGCCGATGACACCGATGATATTGACGGCAAGGGCCAACCACGGAACATCTCCGGCAATCGCTGCACCAGAATGGAGATCAAGACCGATGCGGGGTGACAGAACCATGATGACGCCGACAAGGCCAACTGCAACTCCCGCCCATTGCACCGGCGTGATCTTCTCCTTCAGCAAAGCAGGGCCGAGCAGTGCTGTCAGCAGCGGCTGCAAGGCCACCAGCAAGCCGGAGATCCCCGCCGAAAGTCCGTGCTTAACCGCCCACCAGACGCCGCCCAGATAAAGCCCATGCAGCAAAATGCCGGAAACAATGCCATGCATCCAGGCACGCCTGTCCTTCGGCCAAGGCGCGCCAACCAGCGTTGCAAACAGCGCGATGGCAAGGCCTGCGCAGACAAAACGAATGGTCAGGAACCACAATGGATCGGCATGAGGAGCCGCGTATTTCGCGGAGATCCAGCCCGTCGACCAGATGATCACAAAAACAACGGGGACGGCAGCCAGAATAAGCCGCTGAAGGGACATCTTCATTGCCGCGCCATTTCCTTGAGTGCCAAGCGAATGAGTACTTCTGTTTTTGGTATCTCGCCAGCAGCATTGCTTGCCTCTGCAATTCTCATCGCGGCGGCAACGGCGGCCGAGGCCTGGACCTGAGGATAGCCCAGATTGACCAGCGCCGAGATCGCATCCAGCGCAGGGGCTGGAGCACGGCGATCATCAATGTCACCCTGCAGCTTCATGACGGCGGGATCGACCGAGCCGAAGGCCGGTGCCTTGTCCTTGAGATCAAGCACGATGCGCTCGGCCAGTTTCTTGCCAACACCAGGCGTGCGCGTGATCGCCGCCACATCCCGAAGCGCGATAGCGGAGGCGAGATCACCTACCTTGAACGTGGAGAGCAACGCCAGTGCAACCTTGGTGCCGACCCCCTGCACATTGAGCAGGATGCGGAACCATTCGCGTTCGCCATCCGTCGCAAAGCCGAAGAGCTTGATCTGGTCCTCGCGCACATAGGTCTCGATGGCGAGCGTCGCGGCCTCTCCCGGCGATGGCAGTGACTGTAATGTACGGCCTGAGCAAAACGCGACATAGCCGACGCCCCCAACATCGATAATCACGAAATCATCGCCGTAGCTGTCGATAAGGCCTTTGAGTTTCCCGATCATGCTGGTGTCCTGCTGGTCTTGGCATTGTCTGTCATCGGACGGACACTCGCGAGGCGAGAGTGACAGTCTGTCGGCTATGCGCGTGACAGATGGCAATCGCGAGCGCATCCGCTGCATCTTCCGTCTTCGGATCTGCCTTTGGCAGCAATACGCCAATCATCAGGCGAATCTGCTGTTTTTCAGCATGGCCTGAACCCACAACCGTCTTCTTGACCTGATTGGGCGCGTATTCCGCGACGCTGAGGCCTGCCAGTGCCGGCACTACCATGGCCACGCCGCGCGCAGCGCCGAGTTTGAGCGTCGCCCGCGCATCCTTGTTGACGAAAGTCTCCTCGATGGCCGCCTCATCCGGCGACCATTCCGCGACCACTTTCGACAATCCCGTATGGATCAGCTTCAGGCGCTCGCTCAGGGCAAGCTTGTCAGAGGGGTCCACCGACCCGCAAGCGATGAACGTGAGCTTGCTGCCCAGAATCTCGATCACACCCCATCCGCACTTGCGGAGGCCAGGATCAATACCAAGAATGCGAATCGAATGGGGAGGCAGCATGCGTCCATGGGTAGCGGGTTCCAGTGCGTTGATCCATAGAATCAACAACTCTGGTTTGATTGGACTACGCGAGCCGTGTTTATTGGGAAAAAAGAACAGTGAGCCCCATGACCAGCGTTTCCAGCCTCGCGGCATTTTTTGGATTTCCTGATTCCACCGCTTTCATAATCCTTGGGGTGGCGGCTTTGCTCGGCGGGCTGGTGCGTGGCTTCACAGGTTTTGGATTCGCAATGGTGTTCGTGCCGATTGCCACCATTGCCGTGGGTCCGGTGGGTGCGGCAGCCCTGATCTGGCTCATCGACATTCCTTTTGCCTGGCTGCTGGCGGCAGCTGGCTTTCGCCGCGTAGCCTGGAGAGAGCTGTTTCCCATGCTGGCCGGGGCCATCCTCTGCGTTCCGCTCGGCGTATGGCTTCTGACGAACAGCGATCCGATGACAGCCCGCTGGATCGTCGCGGCCGCCATTCTGTGTGGCGTCACCCTGCTGGCTACCGGCTGGCGCTATCGCGGAGCACCCGGAATTCCATTGTCGCTGGGCGTGGGTGGTCTGGCAGGGACGGCGAGTGGTCTGGCGCAGCTCGGTGGCATGCCCATCGCCATCTTCTGGCTGGCAGCCCAGAAGAATGATCCCCGCCAGACGCGGGATAACCTGAACGGCTTCTTCGCCATCCTGCCCATCTTCAGCGGCCTGGTTTACTGGTGGCGGGATGTCCTGAACTGGGGCGCGGTGCTGCAGGCGCTGCCGCTTTGCCTGCCCTATGGCCTGGGACTGCTTGTGGGCGCAATGCTGTTTCCCATCGCTTCGGAACAAAGCTTCCGGCGGCTGGCTTACGCCGTTATCTTTCTGGCTGCGATAGTGGCGATGCCTGTGATGGATGGACTGTTAAGACCGTAGCTCTACCCGCCCAACTTCTTCATCAAGCCTTCTGAAATCTCAAAGTTCGAAAATACATTCTGCACATCGTCATGATCATCCAGCAGGCCCATCAGCTTGACGAGCTTTTCGCCTGCCTCATCATCCACCGCGATACTGGTCTGTGGTTTCCAGACGAAGGCTGACTTGCGCGGTGCGCCGAATCTGGCTTCCAGTACGGTGGAGACTTCGGCCATGGCCGTTACGGCGCAAGTCACGGTATGGCCATTTTCATCCGACACCGCATCATCGGCCCCCGCTTCGATGGCGGCTTCCAGCATGGCATCCTCGGAGGCCACGGCCACGTCGAACTCCACTTGCCCTACCTTGTCGAACATGAAGGAGACAGCGCCAGTTTCCGCAAGATTGCCGCCTGCCTTGGTGAAATAGGAGCGGATATCGGAGGCCGTGCGGTTGCGATTGTCCGTCATCGCCTCGATGATGATGGCCGTGCCGCCGGGACCATAACCCTCATAGCGGATCTCGTCGTAATTCTCGCTATCCCCGCCTGCCGCCTTCTTGACGGCGCGCTCGATGACATCACGCGGCATGTTCTCGCCACGCGCGGCAATGATCGCCATGCGCAGCCGTGCATTCATGGCGGGATCAGGCAGGCCGAGTTTGGCCGCAACGGTGATTTCACGGCTGAGCTTGGAGAACAGCTTGGACTTCAGACCATCCTGCTTGCCCTTGCGGTGCATGATGTTCGAGAATTGTGAATGACCTGCCATGGGAAACCCTGCGCAACCGATGTCTTGTGAAAGGAATGCCCGGCTTATAGGCAAGGAGGGCATCTGCCGGCAAGCGGCATGCGCAAAGCCTCTCAGGCGTTGCCATAATTGGCGGCAATGACTTCCGCCTTGCTGCGGATATGCTGCTTCATCAAGTGCCCGAGTTCCTCACCCTTGCGGGCCTTGAGCAGCACGACCATCTCGTGATGTTCATCCATGGCACGCTTCCATTGCTGCTCGGTCTTGTGAGCCGTGTAGCGCATGCGCTGGATGCGGCTCGACAGATTGGCATAGACACCCTTCAGCGTCTGATTGCCGCTGGCCGAAATGATCGCCTCATGCACGGCACGGTTGAGCAGGAAATAGTGTTTGTCATCCCGCTTCACCCAGGCCCGGTCCATCGCCATTGTATCTTCTGCAATGGCGGCAATTTCATCCTCGGTTGCCCGCTGGCAGGCAAGTTCCGCCGCGACCGCCTCAAGGCCTGCCACGACCTGGATCATATCATCAATCTCGGTCGCGCCCAGCATGGCGACCCGCGCGCCCCTGTTGGGCAGAAGCTCGACAAGCCCTTCAGACGAGAGGATCTTGATCGCCTCGCGCAATGGTGTGCGCGACGTGCCGAAAAGTTCGCACAGCTCCAGCTCGTTGACACGGGAGCGGGGCTCCAGCTCACCGGAGAGGATCAGCTCCCGCAAGCGGTCAGCCACCTCATCATGCAGATAACGGCGGTGGATACCTGCCGTGGTCGAGATTCTGGTCATCATCTGATCATAGGGATAAAAAAATCCGTGTCATCACCTGCGGGACTGCTATGAGCCGCGCAAAACGCTTTCATCCACACCGATCATCCGAATCCGGAGCCTCTATGCCTGTCCTGATTGATGGAAACGCCTATTCGGAAAAACTGCGCGCCCGCATTGGCGTGGCGGTGGCCGGTTTTGTGGCGCAGGGCCACGCCCCGCCCGGCCTCGCCGTAGTGCTCGTCGGTGACGACCCGGCCAGCCGCGTCTATGTGAAGAGCAAGGGCAAGCGCACCGTAGAGGTGGGCATGCGCTCCTTCGAGCATTTGTTACCCGAAACTACCTCGGAGGCCGAGCTGCTGGCGATTGTGGCGCGGCTGAATGCAGACCCCGCCGTTGACGGCATTCTCGTGCAACTGCCGCTGCCAAAGCATATTTCAACTGATAAAGTAATCGAAGCCATTGATCCCGGCAAAGACGTGGACGGGTTCCATCCGGTCAACGCCGGGCGTCTTGCGACGGGACAGGATGCACTTGTGCCCTGCACGCCGCTGGGCTCGCTGATGCTGCTGAAATCGGTGCGGGCAGACCTCGCCGGGCTCGACGCCGTTGTGGTCGGTCGCTCGAACATCGTGGGCAAGCCCATGGCACAACTGCTGCTGGCCGAGAGCTGCACCGTTACCATCGCGCATTCTCGCACGAAGGACCTGCCAGCACTTTGCCGCCGCGCGGATATCCTGGTCGCCGCGGTGGGCCGCCCGGAGATGATCCGCGGCGACTGGGTGAAACCCGGTGCCATCGTCATCGATGTCGGCATCAACCGGGTTCCCGGCAGTGAACCCGGCAAGACACGGCTGGTGGGGGATGTGCATTTCGCCGAAGCGGCAGAGGTGGCGAGTGCGATCACCCCCGTGCCGGGGGGAGCGGGGCCGATGACGATTGCGTGCCTGTTGCGCAATACGCTGCAGGCTTGGGGAGTACGTCGGGGGATTGCGACCGATCTGCGCTGATCATCCCTCCCCCTTGCGGGGAGGGTGGCGAGCGGAGTGAGCCGGGAGGGGGTCGCACTGCGCTATCCGGAGAGCTCAACGCGACCCCCACCCGACCCTGCGCTTCGCTCCGGGCCACCCGCCCCGCAAGGGGGCAGGATGGGCACGCGATTGAGCGGCGTATGGTGTTTGCCATCATCAGCTTGATGGGACTGACGAAGCAAAAACCACCCATCTCGACATGCATGTCGATCAGGATCAACTGATTGCTTGCCGCTTTCGATTTTCGCGTGTGACGTTGCCCCCCTTCCCTCACCAACCCCTACCCTGCTAAACACCCCCTATGTCCGCCACCACCCCCCCGCCCCGCCGCGTCTTCATCAAGTCCTATGGCTGCCAGATGAATGTCTATGACGCCGGGCGTATGGCGGATGTGCTGGCGCCTGAGGGGTATGCCGAGACCGACAGCATGGAGAATGCTGATCTGGTGATCCTCAACACCTGTCATATCCGCGAGAAGGCGTCCGAGAAGGTCTATTCGGAGCTGGGGCGCATCCGCGCACTCAAGCGCGACAAGGCCGCCGTCGGGCAGACCATGCAGGTCGCCGTCGCGGGTTGTGTGGCGCAGGCCGAGGGTGGCGAGATCATGCGGCGTGAGCCCATCGTTGATCTTGTCGTGGGCCCGCAGGCCTATCACCGACTGCCAGCGCTCCTCAGGCAAGGGCGCGGCGCGGTCGATACGGATTTTCCCATTGAGGACAAATTCGGCCATCTGCCAATGGCAAGCCGTGAAAAAGCCCGCGCGCGCGGCGTTTCGGCTTTTCTCACAGTGCAGGAGGGGTGCGACAAGTTCTGCACCTTCTGCGTGGTGCCCTACACGCGGGGCGCGGAAGTCTCGCGGCCAGTCTCGCGCATCATCGCGGAAGCCGAGGAACTGGCAAAAGCCGGCATCCGCGAGATCACGCTGCTGGGACAGAACGTCAATGCCTGGCATGGTTCGGGCGAGAATGGCGCGCAATGGACGCTGGGACAGTTGATGCGCCGCATCGCGGCAATCGCTGGTATCGACCGCATCCGCTACTCCACCAGCCACCCCGCCGACATGGATGATGCGCTGATCGCCATGCACCGCGATCTGAAGGAGGCGATGCCATCGCTGCATCTCCCGGTGCAATCGGGTTCAGATCGCATCCTGAAAGCCATGAACCGCAAGCATACGGCAGCGCAATACCGAGCGCTCATCGCAAGAGTGCGGGAAGCGCGGCCCGATATCGCGCTGACCTCGGACTTCATCATCGGCTTTCCCGGTGAGACCGATGCGGATTTCGAGGCGACAATGCAGTTAGTCCGCGACATCGGTTTTGCCAGTGGCTATTCATTTAAATACAGCGAAAGACCGGGAACTCCCGCCGCCGAGAAAAAGAATCAGGTACCCGAATTTGTGAAGACTGTACGGCTGGCAGCGATCCAGGCGCTCATCCTTGAGCAGCAGACGGCCTTCAATCTCGCAGCGGTTGGCCAGATTGTCGACGTGCTGTTCGAGAAAGCAGGGCGAAATTCTGGCCAGATCGGGGGAAAATCACCCCATATGCAGGCTGTGCATGTGGACGGGCCAGCGTCATTGATCGGACATATCGCGCGGGTAAAAATCATTGGTGTTGCATCAAACTCCCTTGCGGGCGCGCTGCTTCCGGTTGACTATCAGACGGCTGATTCAAACACTCTGATCGAAAGCGTTGCATGAACCCTACGGAGACACAGGCTTGACATCATCACAGCGTGGAGCAGGGACCGATTCAACCACGACACCCCTCGCCAGCCCCAAGGGACCGCATGAGCTGACGCTCTCTTTCGATGACAACAAGCGCGCCAGTCTGGTTGTCGGACATTATGACCAGAACCTGGCCCATCTCGAACGCAGACTCTCTGTCATCGCCACGGTGAATGGCAATCACATCACCATCAAAGGCTCGAAAGAAACGGTCGAGCGTGCCCGCAAGACACTGGAACTGCTTTATGAGCAGGCCAGGACTGGCAAGGCCTTCTCCGTTGGTGATGTCGATGGTGCCATGCAGGAAGCAGCGTTGCAGGGATCCCTGTTCCCAACCAAACCGGAGGCCGGAAAAATCTCATTCGAGCAGATCGTGACCCGCAAGCGCGGACCCGTGCGCGCCCGTAACGCGGCGCAGGATGCCTATCTCAGGGCGCTCAAGCGCAACGAGCTTGTCTTCGCGGAAGGCCCGGCCGGAACCGGAAAGACCTGGCTTGCTGTAGGCCATGCCGTGCAACTGATGGAAAACGGCCATGTCGAACGTCTGATCCTGTCGCGACCTGCGGTCGAGGCTGGCGAAAGGCTTGGGTTCTTGCCCGGCGACATGAAGGACAAGGTCGATCCTTATCTGCGTCCTATCTATGATGCGCTGCATGATTTCATGGAAGCACGGATTGTCGAGCGCGCCCTGCAAACCGGGCAGATCGAGGTGGCACCCCTGGCCTTCATGCGCGGACGCACGCTTACCAATGCGGTTGTTCTTCTGGACGAAGCGCAAAACACCACATCGATGCAGATGAAGATGTTCCTGACCCGCCTCGGTGAAGGCTCACGCATGATCATCACAGGCGATCCGACACAGATCGACCTGCCGCCGGGACAGAAATCCGGCCTCAAGGAGGCTGTAGAGCTGTTGCCCGCCATCGAAGGCGTGGGGCATGTGCGCTTTGGCTATGGCGATGTGGTGCGCCATGATCTGGTGCGCCGCATCGTGAAGGCTTACGAGGACGCTGGCGGAATCCATCAGCGCCGCGAAACTTGAGCATTCCTGCTACAGCGATTTGCGTGGATGTCCTCACGGATTCTCCACGCTGGAAGGCCATTTCACGCGTTGCGCTGCATGTTCGCAAAGCGGCCAAGCGTGCTGTCAGCATGGCTGGCATCTCCGTGCAAACCGGTGCTGAAATTGCTGTCTGCCTCGCCGATGATGCCAGAGTGCAGGCGTTGAACCGGGATTGGCGCAGCAAGGACAAGCCCACAAACGTGCTGTCTTTTCCCGGAGCTTCCCCGGAGCGCATTTCGCAAGCCTTGTTTCTGGGGGATATCATCATCGCCTTTGAAACGGTTGCGGAAGAAGCGGCAAGCGAAGGAAAGCTTCTGCAGCACCATCTCAGCCATCTTGTGGTGCATGGTGTTCTGCATCTTCTTGGCTATGACCACATGACGCGGGGCGATGCAGAGCGTATGGAACATCTGGAAACGATGATTCTGGCGTCACTGATGATTCCGGACCCTTATCATGAGAGCGACCCCTTGGAGACCGAGACAGCATGAGTTCGACCGACGACAAGGCCGAACACCCTGTTCAGACCGTGGCATCCAGCGCCGCCCAGCAGGAAAACTGGTTCGGGCGGCTGAAGACCGTTCTTGGCTTCAAAAGCTCCGCCTCGATTCGTGACAATATCGAGGACGCACTTGAATTGCGCGGCCCTGCGGCTGAATTCACGGCACAGGAGCGCGCCATGTTGCGCAACATCCTCGGCATCCGAAGCGTCAAGGTTGCGGATGTGATGATACCGCGTGCTGATATCATTGCTGTCTCTGCGGATATTTCTCTGGGCGATCTGTTGCGTGTTTTCCGCACGCAGGGCCATTCCCGCCTGCCCGCTTATGGCGAAACACTCGATGATCCCCGAGGCATGGTTCATATCCGGGATTTTCTGGATCTGCTGTCGAGCAAGGCTGAAACCGGGCAACCGAAATCGCGGCGACGCAAGGAGAGTGTTTCCATCGATCTCGGGCTTGTTGATCTCACGTTGCCCCTGATCGCGGCCAAGCTGCTGCGCCCCGTGCTCTATGCTCCGCCATCGATGCCAGCCATGGATCTCCTGGTGCGCATGCAGGCGACGCGCACCCACATGGCTCTTGTTGTCGATGAATATGGCGGTACGGATGGTCTTGTCTCCATCGAAGACCTTGTCGAGATGATCGTCGGTGATATCGAGGATGAGCATGATGATGCAAACCGCGCGCTGATCGAGCGCAGCGAAGACGGCATCAGCTTTGTCGCGGATGCCAAAGCGACCCTCACCGAAGCAGGTGCGGCTCTGGGTGTCGACTTTCATTCGGACCCCGCCTCGGCGGATGTCGACACCATTGGTGGACTGGTTATCACGCTGGCGCAAAGGGTTCCCGCCCGCGGTGAATTGATCAAGGGATTGTTCGATCTCGAATTCGAAGTGCTTGATGCAGACCCAAG
>JANNRX010000072.1:0-14133 GCA_031401875.1 Hyphomicrobiales bacterium
CCTCACCCACCACGACTCGTTGCCCGAGGCGAGCGAGCCCCGACAGCCCGACAGCGTGATCAATGGGATCGGCAGCGCGGGTTCGCCCGCCGCCAAGCGTCACGACAGCAACACCCAAGGCGCGATTGTCGATGGCGGTTACAAGGCCATGTCCCGGTGATAGCACGGCACGAATCACAGGAGCGGAGGCAAGATGTTTCTCCGGCCTCTCCATCAGATCGGCCGGTCCGCCGAGTGCCGTCACCATGCGCGCAAAGCAATCCGCCGCGCGACCGCTTGAGATGACGTCCGCAATCTTCGCTTTGGCCTCCTCAAGAGTAGCGGCGAGCTTGCCCGTCAGCAGCATTTCCGCGCCGAGCGCGACCGTTACCTCATGCATGCGAGGTTCCCGATTCTTGCCCGTGAGATAATCGATGGCATAGTGCACCTCGACGGCATTGCCTGCGGCGGAGGCAAGAGGCTGGTTCATGTCGGTCAGCAACGCCGTGGTTGGCAAGCCAGCACCGGTGGCGACTGTTGCCAGACTTTGCGCCAGTTCGCGCGCGGTCTCGAGGGTTGGCATGAAGGCCCCTTTGCCGAATTTGACATCCATGGCCAGGCCTTGCAGCCCTGCCGCCAGTTTCTTCGACAGGATGGAAGCCGTGATCAACGGAATGCTTTCCACCGTCGCGGTTACGTCGCGAATGCCATAAAACCGCTTGTCGGCAGGCGCGAGATCCGCTGTCTGGCCGATAATCGCGCAACCTACCAGGCGTGTCACCTGGCGAAACAGCGCCTCGTCGGGCTGCGAGACGTAGCCGGGGATGGCATCGAGTTTGTCCAACGTGCCACCGGTATGGCCAAGACCACGGCCTGAAATCATCGGCACATAACCGCCGCAAGCCGCGACCGCAGGCGCCAACATCAGCGACACCGTGTCTCCCACGCCACCGGTGGAATGCTTGTCGAGCACAGGCCCCGGCATGTCATTCCAGTCAAGCACCCGGCCTGAATCACGCATGGCGCAGGTCAGGGCAACGCGCTCGTCCATCGCCATTCCTCGAAAGAAAACGGCCATGGCGAAGGCCGCAACCTGACCCTCGGTGACGGAGCCATCCGTCAATCCCCTGACCATGAAAGCAATTTCCGCCGACGATAGACTGCCGCCGTCGCGTTTCCTGCGAATGATTTCCTGGGGCAGCATGCCAGTCGCCTTCTAATAAGGACCCTTCATTGACGCCACCGGGACACGATCCTCGATGACAGCAATCAGTGCATCGTAAAGCCCGCTGGCGCCGAACCTGAACGTCCCCGCGGAAGCCCAGACTGGTCCCATTTCGCCATCCACAAGCGCGAGATAGGCCTTGGCGTCATGCAGCGTGCGGATGCCGCCAGAAGGCTTCAGCCCGATGCTCCGCTGCGTGGCCTTGATGGCGGCAAGCATGGTGCTTACAGCTTCCAGTGTTGCTGAGACCGGGCTCTTGCCCGTCGAGGTCTTGATGAAATCCGCGCCGCAATCAATCGCCAGATCAGCGGCACGGCGGATGCTCGCCTGATCCGGCAAAGCGCCCGTCTCAAGGATTACCTTGAGCCTTCCGGCGTCGCCAATCTCATCGCGAACCTCACCAATCATGGAGCGCACCGTCAGGTCATCGCCCGCCAGAAAGGCATGATAGGGCATCACGAGATCGATCTCATCCGCGCCATCGTCAATCGCTTCCGCCGTATCCTCGATGGCGCGTTCGACGTCATCGCCGCCCTTGGGGAAATTGATGACGGTCGCCACCTTGACGCCCTTGCCCTTGAGGCGACTTTTCGCCAGCGTCACGAATTGCGGCCAGATGCAGACGGCAGCAACCGGCCCGTGCGGCGTGATGGCCTTTTGCACCAGCGCTTCCACATGGTCTTCGCGGCAGGCATCGCTCAGTTCGGTCAGATCGAGAAGCTTCAATGCCCGTCTGGCGATATCCGCATCATTCATGACAATCTCCCGATAAAGTTATGCACGACGCGGCGCATGGCTGCCCCGCCTGCGGCCGCGACAGCCTTGGTCTCTTCATGCGTGGGCGACGAACCCTGAATGCCCGCCGCCAGATTGGTGAGCATCGACAAGGCAACCAGCCTGAGGCCGAAGCGCCTGGCCAGAATCACTTCTGGAACCGTGGACATGCCCACGATATCGCCGCCCAGTATTTTTGCCATGCGAATCTCGACAGGCGTCTCGAAACTTGGCCCGGAGAACCAGACATAAACACCCTGGCCGAGCGGCACATTCTCCTCTCTCGCTGCGGCAATCATGCGCATGCGAAGATCAGGATCATACGCATCCGTCAATGACACGAAGCGTGCGTCATCAGGATCACCAATCAGCGGATCGCGGCCTGAATAATTGATATGATCCGTGATCAGTGAAATGCTGCCCGGTCCCTGGCTCTCGTGCAGCGAGCCCGCCGCATTGGTAAAGAGCGCGGCCTTGCAGCCCAGCCCGACCAGCGTCGCCACGGGCAAGCGCATGATTGCGCTATCGCCCCTCTCATAATAATGCGACCGGCCATTATAGAACACAACGCGCTTTCCGTTCAGCCTCCCGGCAACAAGCTGCTTGGCGTGACCCGAGACATTGCCCGAAGGAAAGCCGGGAATCTCCGTATAGGGAACCCTGACAGCTTCCTCGATCTCATCGGCAAGCGGACCTAGTCCGGTTCCCAGAATGATTCCGAGATCGAATGGCCCTGTGACACCATGTCTGGCCAGAGCCTCCACGCTTCTTGCGGATTCAGCCCGCGCATGCGCCAGTCTGTCTTCAGCCATCATCGTTCAAGGTTCTCGGGTCCGAAGGAAGCCGGAAGAAGCTCCTCCAGCGTGAAGGTCCGGCGAATGCCTGAACCATCCGCCACATGCACCGGAGTCGACGGTTTGGCAAATTCGCGCAGACGCTGCCGGCAATTGCCGCAGGGCGTGCAGAGCGCACCACCCTCGCCGATCACGACCACGGCGGCGATTGCTTTGCCGCCCCCCAGAATCATGGCAGCGACCGCTCCCGCCTCTGCGCAGGTGCCTGTCGGATAGGCCGCATTTTCGACATTGCAACCGGCATAGACACGACCATCATCGCCGAGGATTGCCGCGCCAACGCGGAATCTGGAATAAGGCGCATAGGCCTGTTCTCGCGCCACCTTCGCTGCTTCGAACAGGGTTTCGAGGGGGACCATTTCAGCGCTCCTTCACATAGGCCATGCCGGAGGCTTTGGGTGGCGTTGCCTTGCCGATAAAACCCGCCAGAAGCACGACTGTCAGGATATAAGGCAAGGCCTGAATCAGTTGAACCGGTACCTGTATCGGTGTTTGCCCGATACCCGGAATCGTCACCCCTTCAAGACGGATCGCCATGGCATCAAGAAACCCGAACAGCAGGCAAGCCGCCAGTGCCGGGCCGGGCCGCCATTTGGCAAAGATGAGCGCCGCAAGCGCGATGAAGCCTTTGCCTGCCGTCATGTTGTTCAGATAACCTGCTCCCTGCGCGATGGCGAGATAAGCCCCGCCAAGGCCGCAGAGAACGCCGCAGATAATAACAGCACTATAGCGCAGCCGCGTGACCGAAATCCCCGCCGTATCCACAGCAGCCGGGTTTTCACCCACGGCGCGCAGCCGCAGGCCAAAGCGCGTTTTCTGCAGCACCCACCAGGTCAGCGGCACAGCGGCAAAGGCCAGCCATGCCAGCAGCGTATGACCGGACAGCAATTGCCCGTAGACGGCTCCGATCACAGGAATCGCACCGATGCCATCGACCAGCGGCAGATCAATGGGTAAAAAGCGCTGGCTCTGCTCAACCGGCGGTGTGCGCCCGCCCTGCCCATACCAGGCATTGCCAAGCACGGCAGCGAGCCCTGCCGCCAGCATGTTGATCGCCACGCCAGAAACGATCTGGTTGCCGCGCTGTGTGATCGACGCATAACCATGCACAAGGGCGAACAGCACCGATGCAGCAATGCCTGCCAACAAGCCGAGAAAGGCACTGCCGGTCGTGACGGCCACAACCGCCGCCGCGGATGCTGCCGCCAGCATCTTGCCCTCAAGCCCGATATCGACCACGCCTGCCCGCTCTGACCAGAGCCCGGCCAAACAAGCGCAGATCAACGGAACCGCAAGACGCACCGAAGAGGCGAGCACCTGCATGACGGGTTCAATGATCTCCATCACACCTCCCGCGCCGTTGCGGACCGCGCCCTGAACAGCGCCGCGAGAGGCCGCTTGAAAGCATATTCCAGCGCACCGGCAAACAGGATGACGAAACCCTGTATCACCACGATCATATCGCGCGTGATCGCAGGCTTCTCGAAGGAAAGCTCCGTTCCGCCCTGATACAGCACACCGAACAAAAACGCCGCCAGCACAACACCCGCCGGATGAGCCCGTCCCATCAGCGCCACGGCGATGCCGACAAAGCCCGCGCCCGCCGTAAACTCCAGCACAAGCCGATGCTGCAAGCCCATGATCTCGTTGACCGCGAGCATGCCCGCAAGGCCTCCGGAGAGCGCCATGGTGATGACCGTGATCTTCACAATCGATATCCCGGCATAAGCCGCCGCCGCAGGCGCAGCGCCGATGGTACGAATCTCATAGCCCAACCGCGTATGCCAGACCATGAGCCACACTCCCGCAGCACTCATCAGCGCCAGCAGGAAAGAGATATTCAGCGGTGTTTTGGGAAAACTGAGGCCGAGGCTTCCCAGCAGCAAATGCATGGGCATCGCCACGGCTTCCGGCGCGATATTGCGCGTTTCAGGCGCCATGGAGCCGGGCCGCCCCATGACATTGACCAGAAGATACACCATCAGTGTCGCAGCAATGAAATTGAACATGATCGTGGTGATCACCACATGGCTGCCACGCGTTGCCTGCAAGTAACCCGGAACAAAGGCCCAGGCCGCGCCCGCCAGCGCCGCGCCCAGAACGCCGAGTGGCATCAGGATGATGGCAGGCAGTCCCTCGAACGCAAAGCATACGAGCACCGCACCAAGGCCACCCAGCGTTGCCTGCCCCTCGCCGCCGATATTGAAGAGCCCAGCCTGAAAGGCAATCGCAACCGCAAGCCCCGTGAAAATGAAGCTTGTGGTATAATAAAGCGTGTAACCCCAGCCATCGCGACTACCAAGCGCACCCTTGAGCAGGATTGCCATGGCCTGCAGCGGGTTCTCGCCGATGGCCAGCACCACCAGACCCGAGACAGCAAAGGCCGTGAACACCGTCAGCGCAGGCACAAGGGCCACGTCAGCCCAGCGCGGAAGCTCGACGGGGGCAGTCATGATGAGCGTCCGGTGGATTGTACGAACGTTGTGCGTCCTTCGAGGCTCCGCTTCGCTCCGCACCTCAGGATGAGAAAGTCAGTGCAAGGCTCCATCCTTCTCATCCTGAGGTGAGAGCCAAAGGCGAGCCTCGAAGGACGCTGAGTTTCGATGCAATCAGCCCTCATGCCGCCTCCGCCGAAACACCCGCCATCAGCAGGCCGAGATCGCCTTCGTTCGTGTTCTCCGGCAGCCGCTCCCCCGTGATGCGCCCTGCGCAAAGCGCAATGATCCGATCCGACAGTGCCATAATCTCGTCAAGCTCCACCGAGACCAGCAACACGGCCTTGCCCGCGTCGCGCATGGCGATGATGCGTTTATGAATGAACTCGATCGCACCAATGTCGACACCACGCGTCGGCTGACCGATCAGCAGCACGGACGGGTTCCGTTCCATTTCGCGGGCCAGCACAATCTTCTGCTGGTTACCGCCAGAAAATTTCGCGACGCGCAGATCGGGCGTCGGCGGACGCACATCATAGGCCGCCATTGTGACCGCCTGATCCTGCGCAATCGCGCCGTGATTCATCAGCCATCCCCGCCTGAAACGAGAATCGTCGTGATGGCCGAGGATACCGTTCTCCGAGGCGTCGAAGGGTAGTACAAGGCCGCGCCGGTGGCGGTCCTCCGGTACATGCAGGAGCTTCAGCGCGCGGATGGTGCGCGGATCAGGACGGGCAAGATCGACCGCAACACCATCGATGCTGATCATGCCCGTCGCGGCACGCATCCCCGCCAGTACCTCCAGAAGCTCGCTCTGGCCGTTGCCGGAGACGGCGGCGATACCCAGAATCTCGCCCGCGCGTATCTGGAAACTCGCACGGTCTAGCAGCATCACGCCCCGGTGATCCTTCACGGTCAGATCACGCACATCCAGGAGCACACGGCCGGGATTGGCGGGTTTCTTTTCGACTTTGAACAGCACCCGGCGGCCAACCATTGCTTCGGCGATGGCCGCTGGCGTTGTGCTTGCTGTCTCCAATGTCGTCACCAGCTCGCCCCGCCGCATTACCGAAACCTTGTCTGTCGCAGCCATGATCTCGCGCAGCTTGTGCGTTATGAGAATGACGGTCTTGCCCTGCGCCTTCAGCGCCCTGGTCAGCGCAAACAGCTGATCCGCTTCCGCAGGTGTCAGCACAGCGGTCGGTTCATCGAGAATGAGGATATCCGCACCCCGGTAGAGCGCCTTGACGATCTCGACCCGTTGCTGGAGCCCCACTGTCAAATCACCCACAAGGGCATCGGGGTTCAGGACAAGACCATAGCGCTGGCCGAGTTCCTTGAGAGCGGCCCGGGCATGCGCTTCACCTTTGGACAGAAGCGCGCCGCCTTCTGCGCCGAGAATGACATTCTCCAGCACGGTCATCGTCTCGATCAGCATGAAATGCTGGTGCACCATGCCGATGCCGTTGCTGATGGCTTCCTGCGAGGAGCGGATGCGGACCGGTTTGCCCTTGACGCGGATTTCACCTGAATCCGCTTCGTAGAACCCATAGACAATCGACATCAGCGTCGATTTACCCGCTCCATTCTCGCCCACGATGCCATGCACAGACGCAGGCGCGATAGAGAGGTTCACCTTGCGGTTGGCCTGCACTGCGCCAAAGCGCTTGTCGATGTCGATGAGCTCAAGGGCAGGAGGCGCTGTCATAGAGCTTGGCTGAATCGCGCAGGCTGACACAGCCATCGCATATTCATTTCGGACCACTGGCCAGGGTTGCCGCCACCAGTGCATTGGCATGCCCATGACCCATGCCGTGGCTCTCCTTCAACCACGCCACGAGCTCCATGTGCTTTTTTCCCTTCTCGGCGCGGACCATAGCCTGCCATTCAGCGATTGGACGGCCATAAGCCTTCTCAATCGAGGGAAAGTAGGATGCGGGTCCCTTGATCTTGCCGCCATCCGCCATGCCTGGATCCTCCATAATGGCTGGCATCCATTTTCGCTCACCGACCGCTTCAACCCATCACTGCGCGGGACAGGAGGCATTGGACATATAATCATGCACCTTGAGAGTGCCTGCCTTGATGCCATCGGCGGCCTTGTCGACCGTCGCTTTCATCTCGGCTGTGACCAGCGCCTTGTTGTTGTCGTCCATCGCGTACCCTACGCCGTCTTCCTTGAGGCCATAGATGGCAACGCCCGGCCCCCACTTGCCGGCTTTCGCATCGGCAAAGGTCGCATAGACCGCCACTTCCACGCGCTTGACCATCGAGGTCAGAACCTTGCCGGGATGCATGCCGTTCTGGTTGGAATCGACGCCGATTCCCAGCTTGCCAGCATCCGCCACGGTACGCAGCACGCCGATGCCCGTGCCACCCGCCGCGTGGTAGATCACGTCCGCGCCCCGGTCGAGCTGCGACTTGGCCAGCTCTGCGCCCTTGGCCGGATCATTAAAGGCCGCACCCGTGGTGCCTGTCATGTTCTGGATCACCTCTGCGCCAGGTTTCGCCGCCTTGACGCCCTGCACATAGCCGCAGGCAAATTTGCGAATGAGAGGGATATCCATGCCGCCGATGAAGCCGACCTTGTTGGTCTTGGAAGCGAGTGCGGCCATCATGCCGACGAGGTAGCTGCCCTCATGCTCGGTGAACAGCGCCGAGCGCACGTTGGGCGCGTCGATCTTGCTGTCGATGATGGTAAAGCGGGTGTTGGGAAACTCTTTCGCCACTTTCTCCAGCGAGGTCCCGAAAGAGAAGCCGACCACCACGATGGGATTATGCCCGTCGCGCGCGAAACGCTGGATCGCCTGTTCGCGCTGCGCATCGTTGGTGATCTCGAAATCGCGGTAGTCGAGGCCAGTTTCCTTCTTGAATTTTTCAATGCCGTTGTAAGCGGCTTCATTGAAGGATTTGTCGAATTTACCGCCACGGTCAAACACGATTGCAGGTTTCAGATCCTGCGCCAGAGCTGTCCCGCCAAGCAAAGCAGTCAGGACAACGGCCAAAATGGTTTTTTTCATCATTCTCTCCCTTCAAAGCCTTGGCTGTCACCGCTGGATACCGTCCCAGCGGCAGATGCCTGAACCATAATCATGGCATGGGAGATCATATCTGCAAAGTTCAAGCTTTGCTGCGGAAATAAGAAAAAGCGCTTCGCACGGGGATGTGACACTGCCAGATCCTGTGATGAAGCCCTTGTGGCTTTTTATTCTGCACCGATGCCCCTATGTTCATTGAACACAATGGAGGTCAGCCCATGTTTTTTATGCGCAAGAAATCCGAAATGGTTGCAGCCGATCAGGCCCTCGAAGGTCGTTCCAAACCCATTGCCACAGCGAGCCGTCATCATCTGAGTGGTGCTGCGCTGCAAGGACCATGGCCTGAAGGACACAAGAGCGTGCTGTTCGGAATGGGCTGTTTCTGGGGTGCGGAGCGCAAATTCTGGCAGCTCGGCCAAGGTATTACCGTGACAGCCGTTGGCTATGCCGCTGGTTTTACCCAAAATCCCACCTATGAAGAAGTTTGCTCCGGACGCACGGGCCATAATGAAGTTGTGCTCGTCGCTTATGATCCGGCGAAAATCAGGTTTGAGCGTCTTTTGCAGACTTTCTGGGAAAGCCATGATCCCACACAGGGCATGCGGCAGGGTAATGACAGCGGCACACAATACCGTTCGGGCATCTATGTCAGTGACTCCGAGCAAAAAAAGGCAGCGGAAGCCTCCAGAGCGCTTTATCAGACAGCCCTGGCCAAGGCGGGACGGGGCTCCATCACCACTGAAATCCTTGAAGCCCCTGAATTCTATTACGCCGAAGCATATCATCAGCAGTATCTGGCCAAAAATCCCGGTGGCTATTGCGGTATTGGCGGAACAGGCGTGAGCTGCCCTGTCGGGCTCGGACAACTGGCATGACGCAATTGGACTGACGAACTCTTCATTCTGCGCTAAGAAGACGATGCCTTGATTTGGACACAGACCACCTGTGCAGTTTCAGGCATTTTAGCGGCATTATTTGAGGCGCATGTCACTCGTCAGAAATTTCACCATTGTCGGCGCGGCCACGCTGACATCACGATTGACCGGTTTTGTCCGGGACATGCTCGTGGCCGCTACCCTTGGTGCGGGCGCTGTGGCCGATGCTTATGTGGCAGCTTTCCTCATTCCCAATCTTTTCCGGCGTTTGATCGGAGAAGGCGCGTTTAACGCGGCTTATGTGCCGATTTTCACGCGGAGGGAGGCGGAAGGCGGCCCTCAGTCGGCAGAAGCCTTTGCCGAAGCCGCTCTCTCGCTTTTTCTGGGGATCGGCCTTCTGATTCTTCTGGCTTCAGAATTCATGATGCCGACACTTATTACCCTCGTTGCGCCCGGGTTTACTGGCGAACCCCAAAAATTCACCGATGCCGTCGAATTCGGCCGGATCATGTTCCCATTCATCGCCATCATTCTGGTGGTGGCAGTATTCACCGGCACATTGAATGCAATGGGACGCTATGCAATCGCCGCCTGGGCGCCTGTGCTGCTGAATCTCCTGCTGATCGTGGCCTTGCTCTATGCTGTTTTCGCTGGTCTTCGAGGATCGCGGGATGCAGGCTTTATTCTGGTCTGGACTGTCCTCGCAGCCGGATGTTTCAATCTTTTCATTGTTGGCTTTGCGGTCTGGCGCAATGGCTATCGACTGTTACCGCATTTCCCACGCTTCGATGCCGATATGCGCCGCCTCATGATGATCGCGCTTCCCGGCATCGCCATCGCGGGAGCAGGGCACATCAATGTGGTGATCGCGGCCCAGATTTCGTCGGGAACACCATCGGCTGTCTCCTGGCTTTATTTTGCCGAGCGCATTTTCCAGCTTCCCCTTGGCTTTGTCGCTGCTGCGGTAGGCGTCGTGTTGTTACCAGCCATCGCGCGCCATCTGGCGGATGGTGAGTTCGCCCTGGCGAGACAGGCCGAGAGCCGCGCACTGGAGTTTGGGCTGCTCATCACCTTGCCTGCCGCTATTGCCCTCTCCCTTCTTGCCAAACCCATTGTCAGCATTCTGTATGAGCGCGGGGCGTTCACGGCCCAGGATTCCAATGCTGTGGCCAGCATCTTGCGGGCACTGGCCCTTGGGTTACCAGCCTTTGTGCTGGTGAAGGTGTTCTTGCCGGCCTTCCTTGCGCGCGAAGACATGAAAGGCCCCATCATCGCCGCAACTCTTGGAATCGCGGCCAATATCACCGTTGCACTGCTTCTGGGCCCGCATATGGGTGCCGCAGCACCGGCACTTGGGGTCACAGCATCCGCCCTCGTCAATGCCGCAACGCTTTATGCCATGCTTCTCGGCAACGGACGCTTCCGGCCGGACAAGCTGGCACGCAAGCGCTTGCCACGCGTCATTCTCGCCTCCGCTCTCTCGGGTGTTGCGATCTGGCTGCTTGTCGAATTTTGCCGTCCATGGCTCAAACCGGGAGCGGATGCTGTTATCCGCGCAACGGCGCTGGCTGCGCTCTGCCTGATCAGCATCACGGCGCATCTTGTGATCTGCCATTTCCTGAAAGCCATCGATTTTCGTGAAATTCGTGATTCATTTCGCACCTAAAAACCCTTTGGCTTGAGAGCAATCTGGTCATCGCGTCCAATCGGGAGCATGCTATCGACGAATCAATGCTCAAAAAAGGCCAATCATGACAATCAGGATTTATGGTGTTTTGCGCTCGCGCGCGTCCCGCAACATCTGGCTTTTGAAGGAAATGGGGCTTGCCTATGAGCACATCCCGGTCATTCAGGTCTACCGCGTTGCCAGACCCAAGGCAAAAGATGCTCCGCTCAACACAGGCTCGCGGTCCTTTCGCAAGATCAATCCCAATGGGCAGATTCCCTCTATGAAAGATGGCAGGCTCGTCCTGCATGAATCGCTCGCCATCAACCTCTATCTCGCCAAAAAATATGGCAAGAAACAAGGAACAACCCTCGGCCCGAAAACTCTGGCCGAAGATGGCCAGATGACGATGTGGAGCCTCTGGGCCGCGACCGAATGCGAGATGCATACCGTGCAAATCCTCTATAACCGTGCCGCCAAGCCGGAGGCCGAACGCGACCATGCGCTGGCGGCCCGCTCTGTCGAAGCCGTGCAACGCCCCTTTGACGTGTTGGAAGCGCATCTGAAAGCACAGGGCGGTTTTGCCGTCGGAGGCCGATTTACCGTGGCCGATATCAATCTTGCCGAGGTTTTACGCTATGCACAGGCTGCACCTGAGCTTTTCGCTGAGCGCCCGAACCTCAAGAACTGGCTCGATTCTTGCCAGGCGCGACCCGCTTTCAAGGCCATGATGGCGGAGAGAAATGCCGAGCCGGCCTGACAATGGCACTTTGACGGAATGCTGCTCCCGTGGCACAGGGTGCCATGTCTGTTTCCGATCCCGATGCTGATGCCGAATTGCGCGAGGCTGCCCGCAAGCTTTTTGCGGGCTCCGCCGATTTCATCTGGGCGGCAGATCGTATCGACGGACTGCCCCCGATCACACATCCCGAGATTGCCTTCGCCGGTCGCTCGAATGTCGGCAAATCCTCGCTGATCAATGCCCTGACCGGCCGCAATGCGCTGGCGCGCACATCCAATACACCCGGTCGCACCCAGCAGCTCAATTTTTTCAACATTGCTGATCGGCTGAGCTTCGTTGACATGCCGGGCTATGGCTATGCCGCCGTTTCCAAAAGCAAGGTCGCGAACTGGACCAACCTGATCAAGGATTACCTGCGGGGCCGCGCCAGCCTCGCCAGGGTTTATGTCCTGATCGACAGCCGTCATGGACTGAAAGAGCTCGATCTCGATATCCTGACCATGATGGATAAATCAGCCGTCTCCTATCAGGTCGTGCTGACCAAGGCCGATGCCCTCAAAGGGCCCGAACAGCGCGCGCGCGTTGCCGAGGTGACCGAGCAGATTTCCCGGCGCGTCGCGGCTTTCCCCGAAGTGCTGATCACCTCGAGCGAAAAGGCGGAGGGCATTAGCGAACTTCGTGGCGCAATTCTCGCCCTCCTGCGTGAGCGCGGCGACAAGGGTTGAGTGATCGCGGGTTGGTCAGCCCGCTTCGCGTGCCCGCCTGATCCTGACGTAAAGCGCGCCCGTGCCACCATGACGGTGGGAAGCATCCTCGTAACCAATCACATAGCGCCGCAGACCGGGATCAGCCAGCCAGTGCGGCGTCATGCGTTTGAGAACGCCACGCTCGCTGCTGTCCGTGCCGCTACCGTTACCATCATCGCGTGCGCCCTTGCCCGTGATCACCATCACCACCGCTGCCCCATCATGATGCTTGCGCTGGATGAAGCTGACGAGCGCGCGATGGGCTTCGTTCTGTCGCATGCCATGCAGATCCAGCACCCCGTCAATGGGGGCCTGGCCGCGAGTCACACGCTGCCGCAACCTTCGCTCCATCGTGGCCAACGGCTTGAGGGCGAGAGAAGCAGACCTTGTGGAATCAGCGAGGGATATGGAAGTGCCGGAGGTGGGGGTCATGGTCTGCATCGCCTCGGCCATAGTAATGGATTTTGGCTCATATCTGGGTATTTTACGCCCCGGCATGGGCCGGATGCTCTCCACCACATGGGCCCAGAGTGCCAGTTCCTCATCCGAAAGCTGCGCCCGTTTTCTCATGATACGGACTTTGGCCAGAGCACGACAAACCGCATGGGATGACGCAGCACGCCCGCGCGCGAACCTGCCTCTGCGCCCGAGCCATGGTAAAGGTCAGCCCGCGCTGGCCCGAGAATGGCCGATCCCGTATCCTCGGCAATGGTCAGCGCGCGGAAAGGCTCTTTGCCCGTGCCGAGTGGCAAATCAATCTCGATCCAGACCGGCAGGCCATAGGCCCAGAGCGTCCTGTCAACGGCAATGGAGCGCCACGGTGTCAACGGCAGGCCCGCACCACCGATCGGACCGGAAGCTGCCGCAAGTTCGGATGCAAGCCGGAAGAACACGTAGGATTGGTTCATCGCCATGATGCGCTGTGCCTGCACGGGATTGGCGCGCAGCCAGGCCTTAAGCTTGTCCAGGGTCGCATCCTCAAGCGGCAACAGACCTTCACGCACCACGATGCGCCCGATGGAACTGTAGGGGTGCCCATTGCGACCGGAATAGGCAATGCGCACAACCTTTCCATCCGCAAGCCTGACGCGCCCCGAACCCTGCACCTGCATGAAGAAAACCTCGACATCATCCTTCAGCCAGAGGATGGGGCGGGAAACGCCACCTGAAGCTCCCTGCATGATGGCGGCACGGTCAGCATAGACGGCATGTTTTCCATCCGGCAGGCGGCGCGCGGCCGCAAACCCCTCCGGAATATCCGGCCAGATCTCGCCCTGCGGAATGGTCACAAGATCATCGGGCCGCGCCAGCAAGGGAGCCTGGAAAGCAGGAGTCCTTGTCAGGGAGCCCTCGGCTTCCGGCTCGTAATAGCCCGTAAGAAACCCTGCCCCTGTGCCAGGCGTGATCTCATGGGGATCAAACCAGCGCTCGAAAAAGGCCCGCGCCTCTTTTGCATCACGAACAACTGCCCGTTTGGCCTCATGACAAACGGCGAGTAATGCCTCAGGCGGCACCGCCCCTGCACGAAGCGCGGATGCCTTGCTGGCAAGAGCCTCGCAGTGCGCTTTGAAGACGAGCCATGCGGCATGATGGTCATCGGCAGCCCAGTCGCGAAGCGCTGCAAAGCTGACTTTTTTCGCCGATGCGTCCCTAAGAAGAGGAAAAGTTTGGGCCGAAGCGTTTGCAATCATCATGATCAGGGCAACGAGTACAGCGGCAAGAAAAGGGCGGCCAGACACCGCCCGATCACGTCAGCTGTTGCTCTCGGTTGCAACCAGCTTCCAGTTCGGATCGCGCGA
>JANNRX010000073.1:0-2463 GCA_031401875.1 Hyphomicrobiales bacterium
GGCTCCTCCGCCCGGGCGAAGCTCGATCGCGTGAATGACGGTACCGACCGGGATGTTCTTGAGCGGCAGGTTGTTGCCCGGCTTGATGTCGGCGGAAGCACCAGACTCGATGATGTCGCCCTGCGCCAGCTTGTTCGGAGCGATGATGTATCGCTTCGTGCCGTCAACGAAGTGCAACAGCGCGATGCGCGCCGTGCGGTTGGGGTCGTACTCGATCTCGGCAACGCGGGCGTTGACGCCGTCTTTGTCGTTGCGCTTGAAGTCGATGACGCGGTACTGGCGCTTGTGGCCACCACCAACGTGCCGGCTCGTGATGCGACCGGCGTTGTTACGACCACCGGTCTTCGGTAGCGGGCGCAGCAGCGACTTCTCCGGGGTCGAGCGGGTGATCTCGGCAAAGTCAGCAACCGAGGAAGGCGTGATTCATCCATTCTTGCACCGTGCCGTGTTGAAATTACGCTTTCAGATCGATGATGTCATTCTCATCCGGCTGACGCCGCGTGAAAAGGAATGTCTGGTTTGGGCGGCACATGGCCATACCAGCAAGAAAATCGGGGAAAATCTTGGATTGACGCCGGCCACCGTGAATTTTTTCATTGATGCTGCCGTCAACAAGCTATCGGCAACCAACAGGGCGCATGCGGCTGCCAAAGCCGTGGCTCTGGGCCTGATTGCTCCGCCTCGGTGAAGCCCGAACGGCTCTTCCAGGAGGCCGCTCCAACAGCAAAAGACGGGGCCTCAAGGAGCCAGTTGCTTGCCGTATTTGTGATTCTGGCAGTGGTTCTGGGAATTGCTTTCCTGACCGAGCAGCCGGGGGCTATCCTGGCGCTTTGCCTGTCTCCTGTTTTCCTGATGGTTATCGCTCTCCAGCTTGGTGCTGCAATTGATGGGGCACATCCGGAAAGCGCACCCTTGCCATCCTCGTTCAGGGGCAGGGCTGATTGGCCGCTTTATACGGTACTAGTTCCACTGCGCTCTGAAGCAAGGGTGATTGCGCAGCTTTGTGCGGCCATGCGTGCCCTGGATTATCCGCCTGATGCGCTGGAAATTTTCTTTCTGGTGGAGCCCGATGATCCTGTGACAGTTCAGGCTCTTTATCAGGAGCAGCTCCCGGCCTGGATGAAGATCGTTGTCGTGCCACCCGGAAATCCCCGAACCAAGCCTCGTGCCCTCAATCACGGGCTCGCTCTTGCGAGTGGCGTCTATGTGACGGTTTACGACGCGGAGGATATTCCGGATATCGATCAGTTGAAGCTCGCGGTGCACATCTTTGAAACGGCCCCGCCAGATGTCATCTGTTTGCAGGCGCATCTGGCAATCGACAATGCGCCCGACAGCTGGTTCGCACTGATGGTATGCATCGAATATGCTGCGCTGTTTGAAGCCATCAAACGCGGATTGTCCCGCTCCCGCCTTCCTGTCGCCCTTGGTGGCACCTCCAATCATTTCCGTCGGGCAGTTTTGCTGCAACTCGGTGGCTGGGATGCGTTCAATGTCACGGAAGATGCGGATCTGGGTTTGCGCATCGCCCGACAGCAAGGCTTTGTGCAGGACCTGCCCTCAACCACGCTGGAAGAGGCACCTATCCGGTTTCGAAGCTGGTTCGGTCAGCGCCGACGCTGGATGAAAGGCTGGATTCAGACCGGAATATGCCATTCGCGACAACCACGCCGGGCCATCAGGGAGATGGGTTTCATCAATTGGCTCGCAGCCATGGGGCAGGTATTCGGGATTGTTCTGGGCTCTTTGCTGTTTCCGTTCTTCCAGCTCTGGTTTGTCTGGAATATCTGGCAGGGCAGCCTGCTGGACAACAGCACGGGATTGAAATTGATCAGCAACAGCTTGTCGGTCGTGATTTTTCTGGCCGGATTTTGCGCCATTGTAATTCCCGCAATCATTGGCCTGATACAGCGACGATCCTGGCATCTTGTTCCGTGGCTGTTGACTTACCCGTTTTATATCATGCTGATTTCACTCGCTTCTTTCTATGCGATTGCAGATTTTATGCGTCAGCCGTTCTATTGGGAAAAGACGGAGCATGGTCTCGGGCGCCGTCGACCGGATGCCTTTAGAAGCAGGCAATAATCGCGCCCATCATGCTTGAGAGAAAAACACTCTCCCCGAAGTGCCACCATAAAAGCCCTGCAGCACTGAAACCGGAGGCAGTTATCACGGGTATCAACCATGTCCGGCTGTCCCGCACTCCGACAAACTCTCTGGTTTTCTGCAAGGGCATGCCCCAGTATAGGTGCAAGGAGCACTGAATTGAAAGTCCTTGCTGCATTCCAGATTGTCTATCGGTCATGAACATTGTTTTGATCAGCGTGGTCGCCCTTCTCTTGCTGAGTGCCGCATGGACGCAATTTGTCGTGGCCAGAATTCGTTCCGAGCATCCGCCTGCTGGTGTTTTCGTGCCCGTATCCGGTGGGCGCTTGCATATGCGCGACATAGGGCCGCGCGATG
>JANNRX010000074.1:0-4222 GCA_031401875.1 Hyphomicrobiales bacterium
GGGTTGGCGATCCGGCTCATGCTAGGGGTTATTCCGTTGAATTACAATTACGCAATTACGGTGACATGATCTCAATTGCATGAATCACCCTTTCTACACTTCTGCCCATCAACGCCTTCGCCGGGTAATCCGATACTGTCACCCTACCCAACTCCCCTACCCCTGCACCTGCTTCACGGCTTCCACCAGCTGCTTCAGCGAATACGGCTTGGGCAGGAACATGAAGGCCTCCTGCTCGGCCTCGGGCAGGTTCTTCTTGAAGGCCTCTTCGGCGTATCCCGATGCGAAAACAAAACGGTAATTGTATCCGCGTTTCTTGAGCTCGGTGAAGAGCGTTGGCCCGTCCATCTCTGGCATGACAACATCCGAGACGACCATGACGATTGCGTCGCCATGCTCCTCCACCTGCTCCAGCGCCTCCACGCCAGAGCCTGCTTCAAGCACGGTATAGCCACGCGAGCGCAGGGCACGCGCACCGAAGGCACGAACCGCTTCCTCATCCTCGACCAGCAGGATTGTGCCCTGCCCCGTCAAGTCCTGTGCCGGAGCCTTGCTTTCCTCGGCCTTGGGGGCATTCATCTCTTCCGCCGTCAGCAGATGGCGCGGCAGGAAGATGCGGAAGGTTGTGCCTTTGCCAATGATGGAATCGCAGAAGATGAAGCCTCCGGATTGCTTGATGATGCCAAAGACCATGGAAAGTCCAAGCCCCGTGCCCTTGCCGACCTCCTTTGTGGTGAAGAACGGTTCAAAGATCTTCTCGATCACTTCAGGGCTCATGCCGGTGCCGCTGTCTTCCACTTCCAGAAGCACATAATCGGCGGGAGTCAGGCCCTTGTAATTGTAGGCCTGGCTCTGCGTATCGCTCACATTGGAGGTGCGCATGGTCAGCTTGCCACCACCGGGCATAGCATCGCGGGCGTTCACGGCAAGGTTGACCACGACCTGCTCGAACTGGTTCACATCCGCCTTGATCGGCCAGACATCACGGCCATATCTGACATCCAGCTCCACCTTTTCGCCGAGCAGCCGTTTCAGCAACATCTGCACATCGGAAACGGAATCATTGAGCTGCATCAGCTGCGGGCGCAATGTCTGGCGCCGCGAGAATGCGAGAAGCTGGCGAACCAGAGAAGCCGCGCGGTTGGCATTCTGCTTGATCTGCATGATGTCCTGAAAGGACGGGTCGGTCGGCCGGTGTGAGGCCAGCAGCAAATCCGAGTAGCCGATGATGGCCGTCAGCACATTGTTGAAGTCATGCGCGACACCGCCCGCGAGCTGGCCCACGGCCTGCATCTTCTGGGCCTGGGTGAACTGCTCCTGCAGCGCCCGCTGCTCGGTCGTCTCCAGCAGATAGAGAATCGCGGCTTCGTCGCCGCTCTGCTTGTCAGCCACCGGCGTGACAAAGGCGCGGGCAGAGCGCAGGCCTCCGGCAAGGGTGACATCAATCGGGCTGACATCGCTCTGCCCTCCGGCGGCGGCGGAAAGCGCTTCCATCAGTGCCGCGCGATCCTTCTCCAGAACAGCAGCAGCGACATTGCGCTCGCCCTCATCCGCTTTCAATGTATCGCCGAACAGGCGAGCAAAGGAAGCATTGGTCTGGCTGATGCGGCCATCACGGTTGACCGTGGCAATCGCCATCGGTGTGTTGTGGAAAAAGCGCGCGAAGCGTACCTCGGCAGCACGGCCTTCAGAGATATCCTCCCCTTGTGAACGGTTGAGCACAATCGTTCGCGATGGGCCGGGCAAACCGTCATGGCCATAGGAAACACGGTGGAAAAGACGCACCGGAAGCCCCTGCCCGTTCCGCTTGCGCAGGTCGATATCGATGACTTCTGTCTTGACCTGTCCGGCAACTCCCGCTGCGGAATCCAGCAGAGCCGCGCCGGAGGCTGCGATCTGGCTGAGGCTGAGCCCGCCATTGAGATGCTGCGCGATATCATAATCCAGCCAGCCCGATAGCGTGGCGTTCATATAGACGATCTGCCCCGATGGATCGGAGGAGAAGAATCCTGCGGGAGCGTGATCAAGGAAATTCACGGCATTCTGCAATTCCTGCACAGCGCCTTCCTCGCCTTTACGGTCCTGAGTAACATCGGTCACCGTCCAGAGGCTTTCGTGTCGACCGGCGCGCAGGAGAGGCCTTACACGAATGCGGTACCATGCCACGCCAGCCTGCCCGTCGAGGGCGGGAGCCATGCGAACCTCTTCCATATGGGTGCGCCGTTCCCGTGCCGCCTGTACCAGCCGGTAGACAGCTTCAGAAACATCGGATGCACCGGTGAAAAGCCGTTCAATGGGGCGAACCGGGGCACCATCTGTGACACCGGCCAGCGCCATATAATGCGCATTGGCATAGACAGCGCGGCTTTCGGTATCCGTCACCAGCAACCCATCACTGGAACCATCCGTGATCATCTTGGTCAGATCATTGCGAGCGCCCCGCCCCGAAATCTGAAGCGCCCCGATCGCTAGCAGAAACAGACCGAGCACGCCGATGGCTGCCAGGGTCGCCAGAAACCACAGGATAAAATGGGTCCTCCCATCTTCGGAAAGATAGAACGATGCCGCAAGAGCACCGACAAGCAACAGCGCCAGCAGCAGCACAAGAAGCGCATTGCCCTGCTTGTGGCTCTTGTCGATGCTCACTCCCATGGAAAGATCACTCATTTTGCCTTGTCTGCCTGGATTCTCTTGGTTCGCAGGCCGATTCTCATTTTCAATCTAGCCCAGCTTGTGCAGGATTTCATGCGTCCATTTCCGGAAGAGGCTGACTATCCGCCATAACTCTGCACAAGAGAGCCGACAACAAGGGTCCAGCCATCGACAAGCACGAAAAAGATCAGCTTGAACGGAAGCGAGACCGTGACAGGCGGAACCATCATCATACCCATACTGATCAGAATGGATGAAACCACCAGATCGATGATCAGGAATGGAATAAACAGCAGAAAGCCAATCTCGAAGGCGCGGCGCAATTCAGAGATCATGAAAGCAGGCACAAGGATTTGCAATGGTGTCTGCTCGGCGGTTTCCGGTCGTGGCTTTCGGGATAAATCCATGAAAAGTTCCAGATCCTTGCCGCGTACGTGCTTCAGCATGAACACCTTGAAGGGAGCCGATACCCGTTCAAAGGCTTCTGCCTCGCGAATCTGGCCTGCAACCAGCGGCTGAATACCCGTTGTGTAGGCCTGCTCGAACGTGGGCGCCATGATGAAGGCTGTCATGAACAGGGCCAGGCCGGACAGCACGGCATTGGGTGGCGCGGTGCCCGTGCCCAGGGCCGTGCGCAGCAGCGAGAGAACAACGACAATCCGCGTGAAGGACGTCACCATCACCAGAATCGACGGCGCAAGCGACATCACCGTGATCAGTGCCACGAGTTGCAAGGCACGCTCGGTAAGGCCCTGACCCTGACCAAAGGTTATGCCGATATCCTGCGCCAGGACAGGAGAAGACGTCAGAAAAACAAACAGGCACAAGACCGGGAGGGTGGCTGCAAGACTGCGCCGCGCCCATCCCGCACACGTCAGGGCGATCAACCCTTCCCTTCAGGTGTACGACCCAGGAGCTTGGCCATTTCTTCCTCCAGAGAATCAAAAGGGTTTTTGGACACCTGCTTGGGTGGGGGCGCGGCAGCAGGTGCCGTCACAGCCTGAACGATTGCAGCAGGAACAGGGACGAATGGCGCAAGAGGTGGCGGCGCAGATGCCGGAACAGGTGGCGTCGGTACCGCAGGCTGTGGCACAGGTGTCTTGGAAGGCTCAGAAACCCTGACGGATGCCGGGAGCACAGGAGGTGCGCTCGCAGGTACGGCAATCTGCGACGGAGGGGGCGCAGGCTGCAGTGGCGACGCAGCAAGAGCCGGGCGGACAGGCGCGGGCATCATTGGAGTGGGCTTAACCGGAGCGGCGATGACAGGCTCCCTCCCCCGCAAGACACTCTCGATCCTGGAGCGGACTTCCAACTCGTTTTGCGCTTTGGCGGTCACAGGAACGGGTGGCGGAAGCGGTGCAGGTTCGAGAGCCTTCGGGGCTGGTTCCTTGTCCACGGCTGGGCTAGCAACCTTATCCTGTCCACCGAATGACAATCTGGATTTCATCCGCTCAGCAAAGGACATGGTGGATTTCGCAGCAGGTTGCTCCGCTGTGATGGTCTGTGCGGGGGACAAATCAACAGAGGCATTGACGGCAATTGGTCTGTCCAGTTCCCTTGTTTTCTCAAC
>JANNRX010000075.1:0-8600 GCA_031401875.1 Hyphomicrobiales bacterium
GAATGGTCGGGGGGCAACTTGATGGTCAGATTGCCCCGGCCGGCAAGCGTGCGAATGGCGTTTTCCTCGTCAGGGACTTTGCCCTTCGGGACGAGCCCGCCTTGCGCCGTCTGGTGCAGGAAGCCCCGGCCGATGCCGTTCTGCGCAGCAATGCGAACGATGCCCGTTTTTCCAAGATGCGGATCGATTTCAGCCGGGAGGGAACGCAGACCACCGTCAAGGATGCCGTTATTTTTGGACCGCAAATCGGCATCAGCTTCAATGGCGTGCTTGATCAGGAACGGGATCGTATCAGCATGTCAGGTACGTATGTTCCGGTCTACGGATTGAACAATGCCTTTTCGCAAATTCCGTTATTTGGAAATCTTCTCGCAGGATCACGCAATGAGGGATTGCTGGGTGTTACCTTTGGCGTGTCAGGCCGCTTCAGCAGACCTGTCATCAGCATCAATCCGCTGTCCGCCGTAACGCCAGGAATTTTCCGCAAGATTTTTGAATTCCGCAACGACAGAACGGACGGGATCCCGCCTGCGGCCTATTCACCCTCAAATGCAGGGCAGAATTGAAGAAAGAAACACAAGCCGGGGTGTGTTGATAAACTGGACAGGTATTCGATGAGATCAATCCGTTCTTTTTGACGCCAGAGACGTCAGCCCGATTGCCCTTCACAAACGAAGCAGCTAAGGCACCAGACATGTTGGGGCGTCGCCAAGCGGTAAGGCAGCGGTTTTTGATACCGCCATTCCCAGGTTCGAATCCTGGCGCCCCAGCCAAAAATCATTCAGAGTCTTGAAACGATAGGATCTTTACAACCGGAACACGACTTGAGCCATTCGGATCATGCCTTGGCCGATATGCTGGCTGCTATCATGGCCAACACAATCGGGGTTGCTGACGTCAAGATTGATGCCCTCAGTCTTTTTAACAATCCTCACCAGAATCCCCGTTCACAATGATTGAGCGATTTCACATGCGCCCATGATCGGGATTTCCGTTTGGGCGGAACGCGACACCCCCCGGTTGAACACGCTACAAATCTGGTTCAAAGTATTTTTCTGATCCATTCAATATCCGCCTTCGTGAGGGGCTTGCCGAAAGCATGCCTTATCGACCTGCATTTATTTGCGTTGTTGTTCATTCTCTCAGGCGCCTGCCATTCAGCAAGCTTGCAGGCCTCGGGGCATTATCGACACACGTGAACAACTGAGATCCAGTATCATGCGCACTGCCATTGCCACTGTTTGTATCTCAGGCACCCTCAAAGAGAAGCTTGAGGCCATCGCTGAGGCGGGATTTCGCGCTGTTGAAATCTTCGAGAATGACCTGATTGCCTTCCCTGGAACGCCAGCGGACATCCGGAACATCTGCCGTGACCTGGGCCTCACGATCATCACCTATCAACCGTTCCGTGATTTTGAGGGCATGCCTGCTGACAAGCGCCAACGCACATTGGATCGTGCCGAGCGCAAATTTGATCTGTTGCAAGAGCTGGGCACCGACCTCCTGTTTGTATGCTCTAGCGTCTCGCCCAATGCGCAGGGGGGCATTGACCGGCTGGCGGCAGATTTCCGGGAGCTTGGGGAGCGGGCAGCGCTGCGCGGCCTTCAGGTCGGCTACGAAGCGCTGGCATGGGGCCACCATATCAATGATTACCGCGACAGCTGGGAAGTAGTGCGACGCGCCAACCTGCCGAACGTACGCCTGATCCTGGACAGTTTCCACGTTCTTGCCCGTGGAACAGAACTATTGACGCTCAGAAATATTCCACGAGATCGCATCTGCTTTGTGCAGATAGCCGATGCACCCAAACTTACGAGCGATTATCTTTCGTGGTCGCGCCATTGGCGTTGCATGCCCGGACAGGGAGATCTCGATCTGGTCGCGTTTATGGAAGCGCTGGAAACAACGGGGTATGACGGATACCTGTCCCTGGAAATCTTCAACGACCGTTTCCGCGCCGCTTCAGCCCGCGCGGTAGCATTGGACGGCCGTCGCTCGCTGATCTGGCTTCTGGACAAGACTGCAAAAAAGCTGAGCAGACCCGTTCCAGGGGCCAAGGCAATGCCCCTGCCCGTCCCTGTCCATAAGCTGGCTTTCACCGAATTTGCGATCAGCCCCTCTGCGCGTGCCGCTTTTGAATACACTCTTGATGCCATGGGCTTTAGGCAAACTGGGCGACATCGCTCGAAGGACGTGGCACTCTGGTGCCAGGGCGATATTCGCATAGTCGTCAATTGCCATCCCGACGGATTTGCAGGCACCTATCAAGCCAGCCATGGAACATCGGTATGTGCCCTTGCACTTGAAGTACCGGACGCCCAGGCCGCGATAAAACGGGCGACTGCCCTGCTGGATACCCCGTACCATGGCGCGATTGGGCCGGGCGAACTGGATGTGCCCGCCGTGCGTGGCCTTGGCGACAGCCTGCTTTATTTTGTTGACGATCACTCGCATCTCGCGCGCTGGGCGGAGATCGACTTCATACCCACTGGTGCTGGTACAGCAGGGATTGGGCTCCTGGCCGTCGACCACGTCTCGCAGACCATGCACTATGAGGAAATGCTGACCTGGCTCTTGTTCTATGTATCGCTGCTTGATGCCAGCAAAACACCGAGCCAGGCCGTGATCGATCCTGGTGGAGTGGTCCAGAGCCAGGTGATCGAATGCAATCTTGATCACGCGGACGGTGGGTTGCGACTGATCCTGAATGGTTCGCAGAGCCATCGAACCCAGTCCGCCCGCTTTATCAACGATTTTTTCGGCTCGGGTGTCCAGCATATGGCGTTCCGCACGGCTGATCTCAAGAACACTGTCCGCCATCTCGTGGCGAACGGTGTGCCAATGCTGACACTGCCAGAAAATTATTATGATGATCTTGAAGCACGGACCGATCTTGCTCTCAGCGAAATTGAAACGCTCAAACTGCTCAATATCTTCTACGATCAGGATGAGAACGGCAGCTTCCTTCAGGCCTATACCGCACCTCTGGAGAGTGGTTTCTTCTTCGAAATGGTACAGCGTGAGGGTTACCGGGGGTATGGGGCTGCAAACTCATCCGTGCGTCTCGCCGCCCAGGCGCGCATGACGCAACGACCAATCATCCGGAAAAATGAAACGGGGTTGTTGACAAACGTATCTTGACGTTTTGAGAGACTGGATAGCGCATATGGATGCATCTCAATGTACAAGCGCTCTGTACCGGCGAGGTAAATGGCGGAGACGGAGGGATTCGAACCCTCGGTACCCTTTTGGGGTACGCTCATTTAGCAAACGAGTGCCTTCAGCCTCTCGGCCACGTCTCCGAAGCGCAAAGCGCTTGCAAGGTCTATGCACGGGCCAAAGCGTTTTTACAAGCGCGGCATCCAGAGAAGTTCGAGCCCTTCAGCGGATGCAGCCGCTCGTGTGGATAATCCCCCTGAGAACGAGAACGTGGTAAACCGAAGAGGATTGTTTACATATAATCTTTTTTTGAGCACGCTCTTGGCCTCAGCCTGAAGAAGCGTTAGCTTGCTAAGAGAATAATAATATCAACAGACCACCCTGGGAGAAATCACATGCGTACACACATCGCTTCCATCGCGCTTGGCATCGCAACTCTGATGGGCGTATCGACCGCTGCACTGGCTGATCCCAGCGGAACGTGGCAACGTGAGAGCGGTGCTTCACGGGTCCGGATTGCACCTTGCGGCGGCAATTTCTGCGGCACCATCATCTGGCTCAAGGATGCGGACGGCCCGGCAAAGCTTGGACAGCGCGTTTTCTATGACATGGCGCCATCGGGAACCAACAAATGGAGCGGCAAGGCTTTCAATCCGGAAGACGGAAAAACCTATTCCGGAACGATGGCGTTGAACGGTTCTTCGCTCACAACCAGTGGCTGTGTGCTTGGCGGAATCATTTGTCGCTCGGTTAACTGGAAAAAGCTGAACTGACATTTTCAGCGTTGGGCCTGCTTAACGCAGAGCCTGAAACAGCGCATAGGCCGCATAATAATCGGCCTCTCGGCGGACCATTCGTGCTGTGGCTTCGTCATCCTGTCCCCAAAGGCTGATGCCCCAGGCCTCATCGACGATGGCGGTTTCCCAGGCCGCTTGAACGGTGAGCCTGCCACGGCTCGCCATCAGGGCAATAAGACAGGACCCGCTGAGCGTGGTCATCACATGCAATGCGGCAAGTGCCACGGGGTCAATGATGGCATCAATGGCACGGCGGATCGCCTGCATGGCCTCGGCAGGCTGCGCTGTATGGACAATGCCCCTGGCGAGAATCAATCTTGCGCCCAGATCCGCTTCAGACCATGCGAGGACGGGATCCCAGTGCTGCGCCTGCATCTCAATCAGTCCAGCAGGCTCCTCCGCCCGGTAACAGATCAGATCGCTTGCGGCATATCCCGCGATTTCATTTCTGACATCATCCATGCGCAGGCTGACACCATCGAGGGCCGAATTGACGATCCGCGTCGCAGGCATTGAATCGGGATTGATTACCTCTTTCTGCGCCTGCCATTCCGTCACGAGCAAGGCGCATGCAGCAGCATTGGGCAATGCAAGAGGGTTGCGTGCCGGCGTTTTTGCGCCGCGCCCGTCCAGCTTCAGGGCAAAAAACCCCTCCTCCTCCACCATGCTGACTGCGCTGTAGAAGCGTTTGGGGAGCGGTTGGCGGGCCATGGCCACCTGGGCCCGTTTCACAGGGTCCGGCTCGGCAGGCACATGCTCGGGATAAAGCACATCACGCATCGTTCGTGTCTCCCGCAAGCGCATCCGCAATCACGGTTTCAACCTCTGCGAAGCTCTGAATGATGCGCGTGGCACCGGCTCGTAGTAAATCGGCTGGTTCACCGTAGCCCCAGGACACGCCGACGGGCATGGCACCAGCTGTCACAGCCATCTGCATATCATA
The DNA here is from genome assembly GCA_031401875.1 of Hyphomicrobiales bacterium. Taxonomy (GTDB): domain Bacteria; phylum Pseudomonadota; class Alphaproteobacteria; order Rhizobiales; family Beijerinckiaceae; genus JADCCX01. The sequence goes on from JANNRX010000075.1 coordinate 4,900, forward strand.
GACGGAATCGCCAAAAACGATGGTATTCTCTGGCGCCATTCCCGTTTCACGGCAGGCATTCTGAACCATTTCCGGAGAGGGCTTGGATGCGGCGGTATCCGCAGCCTGAAGCGTTGTAAAAAAACCCTGCCAGCCGTGTTTTTCCACGAGCCAGTGGATGCCGCGCAGCGCCTTTCCTGTTGCGGTGCCAAGCAAAAGGTCATGCCGGGCGGCAAGCCTGCGCATGGTGGCATCGACCCCCTCATAAAGCTGCTCGGAATACCCTTCTGTGGCGCGCATCGCGTGGAAATGCGCTTTATAGGCTTCCGTCATCTCCAGCGCGGGCGCTTCCGGGCCGAGCATGTCGCCAATGGCTTGCGGCAACGAACGCCCGATGATGGCTCGCACCTGCGTTCTCGAGGGCGCTGCAAATCCGAATTTTGGAAAGATGGCACTGAAGGTGGCGTAAACGGAATGCTGACCATCAACGAGTGTGCCGTCGAGATCAAAAAGGATGAGTTTGCGCGGGCTGGTCGGGTTCGGAAGGTTCATGGGCCACCCCTGCCGTCAATCAGCCCCGGATGCAAGTCCGCATGAAGGTCCGGCGCTCGGTTCCCGCAGCCAGATTCCTGGTGCGTGCCTCTTCGGCACAGGCCATGGGTTTTGCCAGTTCCGGCCTTTTGGCAAGAATGCAGGTTTTCATGGCTTCCCGGCGCTGATCGCGGGCCAAGCCCTTGCCCCGGATTTCATCACGACACCCATCACGGACCTGTTTGACTTCGCTCCTGCGCTGGGCAGCACGGGCAAAGCCCTCGCGATAGGCCGGATTACGGGCCTCCATGCAGCGGCGCATGGCTGGCCCGCGCTCGGCTTTGGCCAGAGCTTTCGGTTTTACCGTATCAATGCAGGCTTTCCGATCTGCACGGAACTGCGCTCTTTCTTCAGGGGTGAATTCACGGCGCGGTTCGGCGGGTCGCGTGTTTGCAGGAGGATTGGCGGCGGGTGTCAGTGTCTGGGCAAAAGTTGGGCCTTGCAGCAACCCGGTGGTTGAAACGGCAAAAGCCAGTGCAACAACGGCAAACCGAAGCATGAACGATCTCCAGACCTGACAGGCCCCATGAATACTACAACCTCATAGGCATAGCTGGCTGAACAGGAGCTGTCTTGCACATGACATTTTCTTCATTTTATGAATGTGCGGATTTCGGGAATGTCCCTTCATCCATATTCTTTAATTTGCCATGATTTCTTCATGGTTTGGTAACACTTCACCCATAGATTCGTTTCATAAGGTCGAAGCACGGATGTACTGCTCGGTCGAAGGCGGGTGGCGAAAGCTGCCCGTTTTGTTTTTTTAACGTCCTTTTGTCTGTTGCGCATCCGTTCCCGTTCAGGAGCGGGCATGGCATAGTTTGGCAACTCCGAATCAGGCACAGGACATTATGCCCCCAAAACCCGCTCAAGCCCGCGATCTGTTCGGCGAACTGGAACAGGCTGCAAAAACCATTATCGGTGAGCAGAGCCGGGTTGAAGCACCGGTCAAAGCTGTGGAGCCCCCCTCGCCTTTGCACAGCAAGCCCGATGCCTCCGTCGCACCTGTGGCCACCATTAACGCATCTGGAAAACAAGTTTCTGCAAAACCCGTGCCTTTAGTGCCAGCGCCTGCTGTTCCTGTGCCTGCTGTTCCTGTGCCTGCCAAACCGCAATCAGGAGCCGAAAGCCTTTATACAGCCGATGCTATCGAGGTGCTGGAAGGGCTGGAACCAGTGCGCCGCCGCCCTGGCATGTATATCGGCGGCACGGATGAAAAGGCGCTGCATCATCTTTTTGCGGAAGTGATCGACAATTCCATGGATGAAGCCGTGGCGGGCCACGCCAGTTTCATCGAGGTTTCCTTTGCCGAGGATGGCTTCTTGACAGTCACGGACAATGGCCGGGGTATTCCTGTCGAGGAACATCCAAAATTTCCCGGCAAATCCACACTCGAAGTCATCATGTGCACGCTGCATGCCGGTGGCAAATTCGACAGCAAGATCTACGAAACATCAGGCGGCCTGCACGGTGTCGGCATTTCCGTGGTCAATGCGCTCTCGGAGCATGTTGAGGTGGAAGTGGCGCGCGGCCAGCAGCTCTACAGACAAAGCTTCTCACGGGGGCTGCCACTGGGCGGCGTCGAGCAGCTTGGCCGCACGGCGAACCGACGCGGCACTTCGGTGCGTTTCAAACCGGATGCGCAAATTTTCAAGGATGGCGCGACATTCTCTCCGGCACGTCTGTTCAAGATGGCGCGCTCCAAGGCCTATCTTTTCGGGGGTGTAGAAATCCGCTGGTCCTGCGCGCCCGCCCTTCTTAAAGGCGATGGCGTGCCTGAAAAGGCCGTTTTTCGCTTTCCAGGCGGCTTGAAGGATTATCTGTCACGGGAGATCGAGGGAAAATCACTCGTCACGGATCAGATGTTTACGGGCAAATCCGGCGAAGGCGGGCGTCATGGTGCCTGCGAATGGGCCGTTGCCTGGCTGACCGAGGAAGATGGTCACGTCGCCTCTTACTGTAACACCATTCCTACTGCTGACGGCGGCACCCATGAAAGCGGTTTCCGCATCGCCATGCTGCGGGCGCTCAAGGACCATGCCGAGCGCGTGGGGCAAGCCAAGCGCTTCAAGGATGTTTCGACCGAAGACGTCACGATCCAGATGAATGCGATGCTGTCTGTGGCGATCCGCGAGCCGGAATTCGTCGGCCAGACCAAGGACAAGCTGGCAACCGTGGAGGCTTCCCGCATCGTCGAGAATGCCGTGCGTGATGCCTTTGACCATTGGCTCGCGGCCTACAGGAACCAGGCTGAAAAACTGATGGATTTCGTCATCGAGCGGGCTGAAGACCGCTTGAGGCGAAGGGCCGAGAAAGACGTTCAGCGCAAGACCGCCGTGCGCAAGCTGCGCCTTCCAGGAAAGCTCGCGGATTGTTCCAATTCAGGGGCGCTTGGTTCGGAACTCTTTATCGTTGAGGGAGATTCAGCCGGTGGTTCCGCCAAAATGGCACGCGACCGGGCAACGCAGGCGATTCTGCCCCTGCGTGGCAAGATCCTCAATGTCGCCAATGCGGGCCGCGACAAGCTGGCGGCCAACCAGCAACTGGCGGATCTGGCGCTGGCGCTGGGTTGCGGCATGGCAGCGCAATACCGCGATGACGACCTGCGCTACGAGCGCGTCATCATCATGACGGACGCCGATGTTGACGGCGCGCATATCGCTTCACTGCTGATCACGTTTTTCTATCGGCAGATGCCCGGGCTGATTGACAGGGGCCATCTTTACCTCGCCTGCCCGCCCCTTTTCCGGGTGCAGCAAGGCACCAAGAACTTCTATGCAAGGGATGAGAAACACCGCGACGAGATCATCGCCTCGCTGGGTTCACGCGGCAAGATCGAGGTGGGCCGCTTCAAGGGCCTGGGCGAAATGCTGCCGGCGCAATTGAAGGAAACCACGATGGACCCGAAAAAGCGTATCCTGCTCAAGGTCATCGTGGAGAACGACGAGCGGGCCGATACATCGGATTCCGTCGAGCGCCTGATGGGCAACAAGCCAGAAGCGCGCTTCAACTTCATTCAGGAAAACGCCGCTTTCGCCAGCACGGATATGCTGGATATCTGAAGGGGCTCTCAAGAGAGAGGCTTCAAGTATCTGGCATCAGCTTTGTGCGTTTCTCGAGGCTCCGCTTCG
>JANNRX010000076.1:0-2285 GCA_031401875.1 Hyphomicrobiales bacterium
AGCTGCTTTCTTGGGTTTGGACTCAACCACGGCTTCTTCGAGCGCTGGTGTTTCCATGGTAGCGACTGCCGCTTTCCTGCGTCCACGTGTCTTTGGAACGGGGGCTTCATCAGCTATGGTCTGAACCGGCTCTGCCGCTTCAATCCCGGTCACTACTGGCATCAACACAGGATCAGCCGCGCTTTGGGCTGACATCTCGTTTTCAGCGGTCACGTTACCTGGCGCGTTGTCTCCGAAGCTTTCGCCATCGCGGCGGTTACGTCTGCCACCCCGGCGGCCCCGACGACGGCGGCGACGGTTCTCATCATCCCCCTCCAATCCTTCAGAGCGGGGGGCGGCAGCATCCGCATTGCTGTCGGGATCAGCATCGTCCGCGTCAACAGTGGTTGTGGTGACGCTGGCACTGTCGCCATCCTGTAGCCCTGTGGACTGTTCTCTTGGTCCGCGCTCCTCACGGTCGCGGCCCCTGCCACGACGACGGCGGCGACCACGACGGCCTCCGGCTTCGTCATTTCTGTCGCCATCGTTGCGCGGCTCGCCATCCTCGGCTTCAGGCGCGGTCTGGACCACTTCCTCCTCGATCTCGTCATAGACGAAATCATCCTCAGGATCATCCACGGGGGCAGCGGGTGCTTCTGTCCGCAACCCACCTTCAGGTGCTGCTTCGCCACGCTCCAGCGAGTAGTAATTCGAGCCGTGCAGGCTGTCATCCGCCGCGATCGTGATGATGACGCCGAAACGCTGCTCGATCTCGCGCAAGGCAAGGCGCTTCTGGTTGAGGATATAAAGCGCCACTTCGGTGCGTGTCTTGATGGTGATGTGGAATTGCGCACTCTTGAGAAGTGCCTCCTCGACACCGCGCAGCACAAGCAGGGCAACCGATGATGTGGCTCTGACAAAGCCCGAGCCACCGCAATGCGGGCAGACAATGGTCGAGCTTTCAAGAACGCCCGTGCGCATGCGCTGGCGGGACATTTCCATCAAACCGAAAGCCGATATGCGACCGACCTGAATGCGGGCACGGTCGGATTTGAGGCAATCCTTCAGCTTCTTTTCGACGGTGCGGTTGTTGCGGTGCTCTTCCATGTCGATGAAATCGATCACGATGAGTCCGGCAAGATCGCGCAGACGGAGCTGGCGAGCCACTTCTTCCGCAGCTTCAAGATTGGTCTTGAGGGCCGTATCCTCAATATTGTGCTCGCGTGTCGAACGCCCCGAGTTCACGTCAATGGAGACGAGTGCTTCTGTCGGATTGATGACGATGTAGCCGCCGGATTTCAGCGTTACATTGGTGCTGAACATGGCATCGAGCTGACTTTCGATGCCGTAGCGCGCATAAAGCGGTTGTGGTTCGCGATGCGCCTTGATGGCCTTGACCTGCGAAGGCATCAGCATCTTCATGAACTCGCGGGCTTCCTTGTATCCGGCGTCGCCAGAGACTAGCACCTCATCGACTTCCTTGCCGAAAAGATCGCGCAATGAGCGTTTGATCAGCGAGCCTTCCTCATAGACCAGCATGGGAGCAACCGATTGCAAGGTTGTCTCGCGCACCTGTTCCCAGACACGCAGAAGATATTCAAAATCGCGCTTGATCTCCGGGATTGTGCGGCTGGCTCCCGCTGTGCGCAGGATAACGCCCATGCCATCCGGCACTTCCAGATCTGTGGACAGTTCTTTCAGGCGACGGCGATCGGCTGAATTGGTGATCTTGCGGCTGATGCCGCCGCCACGCGCGGTGTTTGGCATCAACACGGAATAACGACCGGCCAGCGACAGATAGGTCGTCAGAGCTGCGCCCTTGTTGCCGCGTTCTTCCTTGACAACCTGCACAAACAGAATCTGGCGACGCTTGATGACTTCCTGGATTTTGTACTGCTTGCGCGGACGGAAGCTCTTGCGCTGCTCGCGCATGTCTTCCATCGCATCGCTTCCGCCGATCTGCTCGACCTGGGCTTCTTCAGCCTCACGCTCAGCGTCTTCACCGTCGTGATCATCTGTCGCATCAGCGCCAGCATTGTCCGTCAATTCCGGTGCATCTGCTGCATGTTCTGCGCCAGAGGTATCAGCCTCAGGGGTGCTGCTATCGGGCTCTTCCACAACGTCTTCGTCGCCCTCTGCGGGAGCGGCCTGCGACACGGCCTCGCCATTCTCGGCCGTGCGCGGCTTTGCACCGCGACGACGGCGGCCACGGCGGCCGCCTTTTTCAGAACCCTTGTCGCTGCGGTTCTGTTCGCCTTCTTCTTCCTCTTCGCTTTCGGCAAAACGAGCTTCTTCCTCAAGAAGCG
>JANNRX010000077.1:0-7421 GCA_031401875.1 Hyphomicrobiales bacterium
CGCGACGGTGTGGCCAAGTGCGTGACAAACGGGCTGGCTGTCGTTCAGGGCGATGCAGATACGGATCTGACGGAATATCCGGATGATGCCTTCGATTACGTCATCCTCTCGCAGACGATTCAGGCAACACGCAATCCGCGCAAGGTGCTGGAGCAGATGCTGCGGGTTGGCCGGCGCGCCATTGTCTCATTCCCGAATTTTGGCCATTGGCGCGTGCGCCGCGATCTTCTGATTGGCGGGCGCATGCCGGTGACGGAAAATCTGCCCGATGCGTGGTACGAGACACCGAACATCCATTTCTGCACGATCCGTGATTTTGATGACCTGGTCCGGGACATCGGCGCGGTCACCGAGCGCGCCCAGGCATTGAATGCGTCAGGCGGACGGTTGCGCCTCAACGTGCCCTGGTGGTTCTGGAACGTCTTTGGCGAGCAGGCGGTGTTTCTGCTGAAGCGGGCTTAACGGTATCAAGAATAATCAGAGCTTGATTGTCAGAAATCAACGACTAATATCTGTGGGTGACATGCAAGGGGGGACGTAAAATGAGGGCTAAGTTGTTTCTTCTTGGAGTACTCGTACTTGCAGGCTGCCAGCAAGGAAATAGTACAAATTTTGTCTCAAATGTCGTGACGACACCTACAAAAATACAAAAAATAGCTTTCTATTATGCTTTAAGTGCGGATTGCAACTCTCTTGGAAAAACTGAGGTGCGGATCATAACGCCACCCTCTAATGGTCAGCTTAAGATAGAATTTACAGATGATTTTCCGAGTTATCGCTCAGGCGATCAAAGATTTCACTGTAATTCACGTCGTGTCCCTGGAACAAAAGTTATTTTTATCCCAAACCCCAACTTTGCGGGACAGGAAACTATTGTCACAGAGGGCTTTTATCCGACTGGTCGCGCAGCAAAATTGACAAGTAATATTACGGTCAGATGATTCACTGGTGATGGTTTTGAGATCACCCGATCCCCGCCACGGCCGCGATCAACCTCGCGATATCCTCGTCCCGTGACAACCGGTGATCCCCGTCGCTAATCAGCGTGACGGTGACCGGGTCAAGAGGCAGATGCTCAACAAGGGTGAGCGCATGGGTATAGGGCACATCTGGGTCTTTCATACCCTGAAGGATATGCACTGCACAGCCGACCTGAAACGTCTTGCCGAACACCAGATTGTTGCGTCCATCCTCGATCAGGGCTCGCGTAACGGGCGTGGGCTCTGGCGCATAGGCGGAGGGCAGGTTGAAAACACCCTTCTCCATGATCTCGGCCTTCACGTGATCCGGGAATTGCGGCCACATCAGGGTCTCGGTAAAATCACAGGCCGGAGCGATGAGCACGAGGCCAGCGATTGAGCCGGTCTGGCCCTGTTCCATTCGTCGTTTTGCGATCAGCACGGCCAGCCACCCACCCATGGAGGAACCGACGATGATGGGCGGACTTTCCACGCAATGGCTGAGGACAGCGCAGGCATCCTCGACCCAGTCCGAGAAGACATAATCCTGAAAGCGGCCGGGCGCTCCGTTGCCAGCCAGGCTTTCGCCGTGACCGGCATAATCCATCCTGACCATGGGGCGGCCATTGGCCTTGCACCAGTCATCAAGCGCTGCCGCCTTGGTCGAGGCCATGTCGGATTTGAATCCGCCCAGCCAGACCACAGGCGTTCCGGCACCCGGCGTGCACCGCACAGCAATTTTTCGTGCGCCTTCGCCCTCGCCAACATCAAGAAATTGCAGATTGTCCCGCATCGCACTAAAGCCTCTGTATGAAATGGCCATGGTCATACCCCATTGGCATGAACGACCATGGCAAAACAGCCGTGCTGAACCAAGAGTGGAATGATTTGTGTCGCATTTCCCCGACAATACCCTGAACAGCTTGCAGGGCCGCACGATCCTTCAGATCATCCCGGAGCTGGAGACGGGAGGAGCCGAGCGCACAACCGTTGATATCGCACAGGCACTGGCATTGATTGGCGCGCGCGCCTTGGTGGCAACAGAAGGGGGCAGGCTGGTTGGCGAATTGCAGGCCAAGGGCGGCGAATGGCTGCCGTTCCCCGCAGCCAGCAAGAACCCTGCGGCGATGCTCTGGAATGCTTACACACTCGCCGCCCTGATCAGGCGGGAGAAGGTGGATATTGTCCACGCCCGCTCCCGTGCCCCGGCCTGGGTCGCTCTGGCCGCCACCAAGCTGACCAAGACGCCGTTTTTGACGACGTATCACGGCAGTTACTCAGGCAAGTCGCCACCCAAGGTGCTCTATAATTCCGTGATGGCAAGAGGGGATGTCGTCATCGCCAATTCTGATTACACGGCTGATCTCATTCGTTCCGCGCATCCGTTCGCAGCATCAAAGATCCGCGTTATCCCGCGTGGAACCGATCTTTCGGCTTTTCAGGCCCATGCCGTCGATCACAGCCGGGTGCTCAAGCTGCGTGAGCATTGGGGCGTTGGCGCGCATGAGCGGGTTGTGCTGCACCCCGCGCGGCTGACCGGCTGGAAGGGGCAGCGCGTGCTTATCGATGCGGCCAGGATCATGACCGAGCAGGGCCTGCGTGATGTAGCCTTCCTGCTGGCGGGCGATGCGCAGGGGCGGGATGATTATGTGAAAGAGCTTGATGCGCTGATCGTATCGCGCGGCGTCAGCGGTATTGTACGGCGCGTCGGCCATGTCGCGGATATGCCGGCGGCCATGGTGGCGGCGGCTGCGATCACGGTGCCGTCGATCGAGCCGGAAGCCTTTGGCCGCGTCGCCGTGGAAGCCCAGGCCATCGGAACGCCAGTGGTTGTGTCCAATCTCGGGGCAGTGCCGGAAACGGTTCTGGCCCCGCCCGATGTGCCGCTGGAGGCCCGGACCGGCTGGCGCGTGCCACCGGGTGATGCGCTCGCCCTTGCCGAGGCACTGACGCAGGCGCTGGCGCTTCGCCCGAGCGCCCGTGATTCGCTGGCCCAGCGCGGCAGGAAACATGCGGAGGCGCATTTTTCACTGGCGCAGATGGTCGAGAAGACACTCGATGTTTACGCTGCACTGATTGAACAGCGCAAGAGCGGTTGATTTCCAAGACAATTCCTTGACTTTCAAGGACTTTGCAGCGATTTTCCGCTCACTGCGGCTGTATTGCCGTTCAACACAGGAGCTTACCGCCATTCGCCGTCCCATGAGAAATCTGCCGCCCCCCGTGAAGGATGGGCCGAGAGTGAACAAAGATATTCGCGTCCGCGAGGTTCAGGTTATCGATGCCGAGGGCAATAATCTCGGTACCCTGCAAACTCTGGATGCCGTGCGCATCGCCGAGGAAGAAGGGCTGGATCTCGTTGAGGTCGCTCCGAATTCGGTCCCCCCCGTCTGCAAGATCATGGACTACGGCCGCTATCGCTTTCAGGAGCAGAAAAAGGCGGCTGAAGCACGCAAGAAGCAGAAGGTCATTGAAATCAAGGAGATCAAGCTGCGTCCCGGTATTGATGACCATGATTTTGAGACCAAGATGAAAGCGGCCATCGGCTTTTTCGAGGAAGGCAACAAGGTGAAATTCACCCTGCGCTTCCGCGGCCGCGAAATGGCCCACCAGGATATCGGCATGAAAGTGCTGGACCGGGTGAAGGTTCTGACAGCCGAAGTCGCCAAGGTCGAGAACGAGCCGTCGTTCGAAGGCCGCCAGGTGGTGATGGTGGTCGCGCCGCGGTGAGAGAACTGAGCCTTTGGCTCATTTTTTATCTATTCGCGCACGGCTCATTCCCAATAATTGGATCCCGGAGACAGCATGGCTGATCTCTGGGAAAAAATGATCGTTGCTTTACTCAATAGTCGTTTTTTTGCAGCCGTTGTGCTTGCTAACTAGCAACGCCTGCAATGGCCGCTCTCCCGAAGAAAAAACCCGCAAAAAAAAGCACCAAATCCTGCCGCTGCTTCCGTCAACAAATCCCAATCAAACGTATCAAACAATTGAGTGTGCTGGTAACATGAGATGATGCGCCTTTGTCTTGGATGCATTGAAATGCGCATCAATTGATGCTATTTTCTATACGCTAGGAGAGGCAATATGCGAACGACCGTGACGATTGATGACGATCTCTTGAAAGATGCTCAACGTCTTACTGGGATTGATGAAAAATCATTGCTCATTCGTGAGGGCTTGAAATCGCTCATTCATCGTGAAGCTTCTCGGCGTCTGGCTCGCCTTGGTGGAAGCGATCCAAATGCCAAAGCCGCCCCTCGACGTCGGCCTGATCCAACGTGATAATCGTCGATACTTCGGTATGGATCGATCATCTCAGGCAGTCCAATCCTGAGCTCGAAGAGGCTTTACTGGGAAATTCAATTTTGCTTCATGCCTTTGTTTTGGGAGAGATTGCGCTTGGATCAATTAGCAATCGACGAGACATTCTAGAAGAAATGCAACAAATGCCCTTTGCCAATAAGGCAGAAGAAGATGAAATTATTGATTTGATTGAACGCGAACACTTTTTCGGTTCGGGCATTGGATATGTAGATGCGCATCTTATTGCTTCGACGCTTTTGCAGACGGATTGCAAACTTTGGACACGGGATAAGCGGCTTGAGGCAATTGCACACCGACTTGGTATTGCATATCAGCCAATGCACTGAAAATTTTCCCAGCCCCTTGCCTTTCAACCCTCCTTAAGCCATACACCCACCTCCTGATCGCCCGGCCAGTAAAGGGCTGCCGTGGCGATCTTTGTCGTTCCTTCGGGAACTTCGGCAAAGCAGCTTTGTTTTGCCACAACTCGTGAGATTGAAATGCCCAAACTGAAGACCCACTCGGGCGCCAAGAAGCGCTTTAAAGTGACGGCTAACGGCAAGGTCAAGTACCAGCAGACCGGCAAGCGTCACGGTATGATCAAGCGGACCAAGAAGCAGATCCGTGATCACCGCGGAACCCGCGTATTGTTCAAGACGGACGGTGACAATGTCATTCGTTTCCGCCTTCCGAATTCACGCTAACCGGACCCGAGGAGTAAAACCATGGCTCGCGTCAAACGGGGCGTTACCGCCCACGCCAAACACAAGAAGACCCTCAAGGCCGCCAAAGGCTTTTATGGACGTCGCAAGAATACCATCCGCGCCGCAAAGGCCGCCGTCGATCGCTCGATGCAGTGGGCGACGAAGGACCGCCGCATGAAGAAGCGCAGCTTCCGCGGTCTCTGGATCCAGCGCATCAACGGCGCCGTCCGCGAGCATGGCATGACCTATTCCACTTTCATTGGCGGCCTGATCAAGGCTGGCGTCGAAGTGGATCGCAAGATGCTCGCAGCTATCGCCATGGCAGAGCCTGCGGCATTCATGGCTTTCGTGGAGACATCCAAGGCAGCAGGAATCGCCAAGGCTGCCTGATATCGCATCGATACGGGACGACAAGAAGCGCTGGAAACAGCGCTTTTTTATTGTCTGCACGGGGCCGTTGATGCGTAATAATCGTTGCAACCGCAACTGATCATGGCGGATGATGCAGAATGACCGCTCGCAAAACGCTCTTTCAGTATCATTATCGCCGCTCGGCTGACCAGGATGCAGTGCAGATAACGCGCCATCCCGTTGTGATCATCGGTGCCGGCCCGGTTGGTCTGTCTCTGGCCGTTGATCTGGCGCAACGCGATGTTCCGGTCGTGCTGCTCGATGATGCGGATCGCATTGGTGAGGGCAGCCGCGCCATCTGCTTCGCCAAGAAAACGCTGGAGATTTTTGACCGTCTGGGTTGCGCACAGCCGATGCTGGAGAAGGGCGTACGCTGGTCTGTGGGCCGCGTCTTTCAGGGAGAATCGGAGCTGTATCGTTTCGATCTTCAGCCCGAAGGCGGCCACAAGATGCCGGCTTTCATCAACCTGCAACAATATTACGTGGAAAAACATCTGGCGGACCGCATGGCCGCACTTCCCCAAATCGACATGCGCTGGCGCAATAAAGTCACGGCGCTGGAACCAAGCCTCGATTCTGTCGTGCTGACGATCGAAACGCCGGATGGGCCCTACAAACTGACCACGGACTGGTTGATCGCCTGCGACGGCGCGCGCTCTCCTTCACGCCAGATGCTTGGTCTCACATTTGATGGTGAGGTTTTCGAGGATCAATTCCTGATTGCCGATGTGAAGATGACGGCAGATTTTCCGGTCGAGCGCTGGTTCTGGTTCGAGCCACCATTCCACAACGGCCAGTCCGCCCTGCTCCACAAGCAGCCCGATGATATCTGGCGCATTGATCTCCAGCTTGGCCGTGATGCCGATGCGGAACAGGAAAAGCGCCCCGAGAATGTGCTGCCACGCATCCGGCGCATGCTGGGTCATGATCAGTTCACCCTGGAATGGGTCTCGATCTATCAATTTCAGTGCCGTCGTCTGGAGCGCTTCGTGCATGGCCGCGTCCTCTTCGCAGGAGACAGCGCGCATCAGGTCTCGCCCTTCGGTGCAAGGGGTGCCAATTCCGGCGTGCAGGATACCGAAAATCTTGGCTGGAAGCTGGCAGCCGTCATCAAGGGCGAAGCCAGGTCCTCACTGATTGCAAGCTATGATCAGGAGCGCTCGGAGGCGGCGGATGAGAATATCCGCCATTCCACCCGCTCCACGGATTTTCTGGCACCGCAAACTCCAGCGGAAATGCTGTTGCGCAATGCCGCCTTGTCACTGGCGCGCCATACGGATTTCGCCAAAAGCATGGTCAATTCCGGACGCCTCTCGACCCCAGGCCGGTATACGGACAGCCCTCTCTCGTCGCCGGATGAGGAACTCTGGGACGGTGGCATCCCGCCTGGAAGCCCCATAGCGGATGCGCCGCTGCGTGACACATCGGGCAGAAGCGTTTATCTCAGCGATGCGCTGGGTCCCGATTTCACACTGCTCTGCGGGCCGGATGCCCTCGTCGAGCCCTTGTCGTCCATGACGGTGCTGCGCATTGGCGAGGGGCATTATTTGGATGCCGAAGGTCTCGTGCGCCAGCGCTTTGCCTTGCCGAGGGCAGGCGGCATTCTCATCCGTCCCGATGGCCATGTGGCAGCGCGGTTCCTTATGCTGGAGCAGGGCGCGCTGAGTGCCGCGCTTCAGCGGGCCATGGGAGTTTGAGCGATGGACAATGCAAAACTCATTACTCGGAACAACGTGGATGACCCCGATGCCGCCTTCCGGCTGATCATCGAGGCGCATCGCGGCCTTTCAGAAGCCGAAAGCCAGGCGCTGAACGCCAGGCTGGTGCTGATTCTCGCTAATCACATTGGTGATATTGCTGTTTTGAAGGATGCGGTTGCTCTGGCGGCCAGGAATTGAGCCTTATCAGGGAAGATGACTTGCGAGGCCGCGCGCGCTAAACCTTGCCCATGCAACGCACATTCTATTTTCTCATCGTCGGTTCCATCGCGCTCATCTGGTTGGCTCAGCGGATGCGGCTTGCCGTGCAGAAGCTGGTCACCGGC
>JANNRX010000078.1:0-19050 GCA_031401875.1 Hyphomicrobiales bacterium
TCCCCCGGCTCAAGTCCGCCGCCCGGCGTGAACCAGATGCTTGTGACATGCGCATAAGGAGGCGCGACAGGCGGCGTGGTGCGATAGCGGATCAGCAGCAGGCGATTGTCCGGATCAAAAACAAACAGCCGCGCCGTCGCACGTTTCGGCAGAAGCTGACTCATGACGCATGTGCTCTCATCCCGTGATCTCGGCAAGTCTTGCGAGATCCACATTGCCACCGCAGACCAGCACACCTACGCGCTCGCCCCTGGCAGGCTTGTATGCCCCGCACAGCAACGCCGCCAGCGCACAGGCCCCACCCGGTTCCGCCGCAATGCGCATATCGGACCAGAGTTTTTTCATGGCGAGACGTATCGCGTCATCTGGCACAAGGACAACGCTATCCAGATGGGCGGCGCAGGCCGCATGAACCTTGTCCCCGACATTCTTTGCCCCCAGCGAATCCGCCGCGATGCTGTCAACGCTGACATCAACCGGGTGCCCGGCCTTCAGCGCAGAAAACAGCGCGTCCGAGCCCTCGGGCTCCACGCCCACGACTTTGACGCGGCGACCGAACCAGATTGCCATTCCCGAGATCAAGCCACCCCCGCCTGACGCGACAAGCACGGTATCGAGGCCCTTCGCCTGCTTCTCCCATTCAAGCCCGACAGTTCCCTGCCCTTCAATCGTCGGCCAGGCATCAAAGGCATGAATGCCGTAGGCGCCGCTTGCGCGCTGAAACGCTTCGCACAGCTCCAGCGCATCGTTGTAGCGCTGGCCCTGCACCACAACATCCGCGCCAAATTCACGGATTTTGGCGATCTTTGCGGGTGACGATATTTCCGGCACGAAGATACGCGCTTTCTGCTGCATCTTTTGTGCCGCATAGGCCACTGCCGCACCGTGATTTCCACCGGAAGCCGCAGCGACACCCGCTTTCGGCATCGAGACTGATGTCAACGTGTTGAACGCACCACGAGGCTTGAAAGAACCGGCGTGCTGAAAAAGCTCCAGCTTCAGCGAAAGCGGTTGTGCGAGGCCGAAGGCACCGGCTGGCAGGTCCAGCACAGGCGTCACACGGATATGGGGGTTGATCCGTGCGTAGGCAGCGCGGATGCTTTTTTGTGTCACAGGCAATGTCATGGGCTCAGTCTCGCACTCTTTGATCTCTTACGCCCAGATCGCCATTGGAATGTCAAAGGCATCCTTTTCCGGATTTTCTGGAAAGCTGATGGCTTGTCCCCTGGCCAGCTTTTCCGCAACCCAGGCGCAGGCACAGGCATCGATGAAATCATCCAGACCAACCCCTCGGGGTGGCTTGGAGGCCAGAAACGCCTCGCTGAAACCTGCGACCTCCATCAGCAGTTTCTTGCGCTGGCTGATGCCTGCATCATTGACTGCGGATTTGATCTTCTTGGGTTCGCTCAGGGGCTCACGGTTGTTCATCATCATGAAAGCCCCTTCGGGGTGGCATTCGCGAAGAATGAAAGACAGGCCCATATCCGCACGGATCAATTCGTCAATTTCCCGTATCTTGGGAAACAGATGATAGGCCTGGATGGAGATTTTCCGGGGTGGTTCCGAGGTTGCCAGCGAGGCTTCGCAGGCAGAAGCAAAATCCTCGGCATAGATCGCAACACGGGAAGGGATGGAGAAAAGGCTTGCCTTGCGTTCGCCCAGATACGTGCGCAGTTCTGCTTCAGGCCCGCGCCCCCCCGGTCCCACACGGTGAGGCAGGCCGATGGGCATATCAACCGCGATCATTGCAGGCAATTTCGGGTGCTTCAGAAGTTCCGCCATGGTGCGGCAGAGCATCACCTCCGACGGCTTGCGACCCGCAGTATCCTTCAGCACCACGGCCCAGCCCGGCTGGCATCCATCCACCCCTGCAACCAATGTTGTCATGCCTGCTTGTTCCTGCTCATTATTGCTCGCTTAGTCTTGATCACTCATTTTGCCCGCGCGTCTTCATCCCGATCGCGAACATGGCAGTGGAAACAGCCCAGGGACAGGACTTTTTCGCCATGGTCTCGTCGCGCTCCTTATGCCAGAACTGGTCGCGTCATGACCAGCCATCTCCTCCGCACCGCACTTTATGCGCCAGCAGCCAACGCAAGGGCTGTCAGCAAGGCGGATTCCCTTGGTGCGGACGCTGTTATTTTCGATCTTGAGGATTCTGTTGCCCCGGATGCCAAGACCGCCGCGCGCACACTTCTTGCAAATCTTGCACCCGCAAGCGAATCGCTGCGCATTCTGCGGGTCAACGCCAGCGCAACCCCTTGGCACGAGGATGATATCGCCGTCGCTGTGACCTTGCAGCCGCACGCCCTGCTTCTGCCCAAAGTCAATGCGCAGGAAGATATCTGGTCCTTCAAGCGCCTCATTGCCCTGCAAAGACCAAGCCGTCCGATTGTCCTCTGGGCCATGATCGAGACAGCGGCGGGCGTTCTCAATGCACCTGCCATCGCCGCAGCACTCGGCCCGCAAGGCGTGATGGTGCTGGGATTGAATGATCTTTCCAAGGAAACCGGGCTGGCCCAGAGGCCTGATCGTCTGCCTATGGCCGCAGCACTGACCATGACGGTTCTTGCCGCCCGCGCACATGGCGTCGCGATTCTGGATGGTGTGTTCAACGCGCTTGACGATGACGCCGGCTTCGAAGCCGAATGCCGTCAGGGCCGCAGCTTCGGCTTTGATGGCAAGACCGTGATTCATCCCCGCCAGATAGCGGCGGCCAATACACTCTTTGCGCCCCAGCCCGAAGAGGTGATGGAGGCCCAAAGCATCGTTGATGCATTCGCCATCCCTGAAAATGCCCGCAAGGGCGTGATTGCCTTGAGCGGCAAGATGGTTGAAAGACTGCATCTCGACATGGCAAGGACGGTGCTGGCGAAGGCCGCCTTGATCAAAAGGCGCCAGAACGCTCAAGTGACCCTCTGAGACGAAGGAAACGCAAGTACGATGTTTCTGGTGTGCGGCGAGGCAGTGATCGATCTGTTCCAGGACCAGTCTGCGGGAGAGATGCACTTTCATGGCCTGCCAGCGGGATCGCCGTTCAATGTCGCGGTTGGTCTTGCACGGCTCGGCTGCAAGACCTCGTTCATCACGGGTCTCTCGACGGACCCTTTCGGGGAACGCCTGATTGCAGCGCTTGAACGGGAAGGCATCACCTGGGACCTTGCGCCGCGCACAGACCGGCCCACCATTCTTTCTTTCGTGCTGGTGAAACCTGACGGTTCACCCGAATACGCCTTCTACGGCGAGCGCGGCGCGGATAGCCAGGTGCAGATCGATGCATTGCCGCAAATGCTGCCTGAGGCCATTGAAGCCATCCATCTCGGCGGCTTTCCACTGGCAATCGAGCCTTCCAGAAGCGCCTATTCCCGCTTCATCGAACGATACGCTGGCACGCGGTTCATTGCGCTTGATCCCAACATCCGTGCCAGTCTGATGGGCGATATGGATGAGTTTCGCGATCATTTCGAGAAGCTTTGCCCCCATGCCGGGCTGATCAAGGCCAGCACGGAAGATATCGCACTGCTCTATCCCCGCGTTGATGCCATCACCATCGCCAGACGCTGGCGCAATCTGGGCTCGGGAACAGTGGTGATCACGGATGGCGCCAAAGGGGCCTTTGCCCTGAACGAGAACGGGACATGTCTTTCCAAAGCAGCGCCCATCGCGGTTATTGACACTGTTGGCGCGGGGGATTGCTTCATGGCAGCCCTTCTGGCCGTGCTTTCAGAGCATGGTCTGCTGAAGCGCGAGGCCCTTGCAAACACATCATCAGCCATGCTCAAGGCACTGATGGATGATGCCAACCGGGCCGCTGGAATCAGCTGCAAGCGACGGGGTGCAAATCCGCCGACGCGGGCGGAGATTGATGCTGCATGACGACGCAAATCATGACGACGCTCAGCATCACAACCGCCAGGCCGAAGCTCCTGTTCATCGTCACGGAAGACTGGTTCTTCTGCTCGCATTTCCTGCCGATGGCACGGGCAGCGCTGTCGGATGGTTTCGATGTTGCCGTTGCCTGCCGCGAGCGCGACCATGGCGAGGTGATCAAAGCCCTGGGTTGTCGCCTGTTGCCACTGGAAGCCGACAGAAAAACCCTGAATCCACTGGCGATTGTCTCGACGCTGCTTGATATGCGCAGGATCATCGCGGCGGAGAAGCCTGCAATCCTTCACCTCATCGCCCTTCGATCCATTGTCATCGGCGGCCTTGCCGCGCGCCTGGCCCAAGTGCATCGCCGCGTCATCGCCTTGACAGGCCTTGGCCTTCTGGGCGCTGGCAGTGACACCAAAGCGCGGCTGGCGCGCTGGGGCATCAGGTGCTTCATCCGCGGGATCGTTGATGGACAGCACGCCTGTTACCTGTTCGAGAACCGCAGCGATCCTGTTCTTCTCGGCCTTCAGCCCGATGACCAATCGAAGGTGACGATCGTGGGGGGCGCCGGTGTTGATCCGGACGTGTTCAGGCCGCACCCGCTGCCGGTTCACCCCCCGCTCAAACTCGCCATGATTGCCCGGATGCTCTGGTCGAAGGGCGCGGATACGGCGGTTGAGGCCGTGCAGATCGCCCGGCAGGCCGGTGTGGACGTCACGCTCTCGCTCTACGGTGCGCCTGATCCCGCCAATCCCAAGGCAATTCCCGAAAGCACATTACAGACTTGGGCGCAGATAGAAGGCATACGCTGGCATGGCCGCATTGCGCAGCAGGATGTTCCTGCGATCTGGGCGGAGCATCACGCGGCTGTCCTGCCCTCACGCGGTGGCGAGGGCCTCCCCCGCACTCTGCTGGAAGCCGCAGCCTGCGGGCGCGCCATTCTCACCACCAATGTTCCGGGTTGCCGTGATCTCGTACGCAACGATGTCGAGGGTCTGCTCGTCGAGGCAGATGATCCGGCAAGCCTTGCCCGTGCCATGACTGCTCTCGCGGATGATCCAGCACGCACTGCCGAAATGGGGGTGGCGGCAAGAAACCGCATCCTTCAGGGATATACGGAAGATGCCGTCGGAAGCGCTGTGGTCGGCATGTACCGGGCCATGCTGGCGCAATGATCATTATCGCCAAGGCAGGCTTCATCCACGCCAACACCCGGCTTTTGCCGGTTCCGCATGCGCCCGAAATCTGCCTCCATGTCGCGGATGAGGCCACGTCTCTCTGGCAGAAGACCGAGGATGAACTGGGCAAGATCGGCCTGCCACCGCCATTCTGGGCTTTCGCCTGGGCCGGTGGGCAGGCGCTCGCGCGTTATATCCTCGATCATCCGCACCACACCAACGGCAAACACGTGCTTGATTTTGCCTCTGGCTCGGGTCTGGTCGCCATTGCTGCGGCAAAAACCGGAGCGACACGCGTTGAAGCCTCGGAGATCGACGCTTTCGCGGCCCAAGCCATCGCCATCAACGCCGTCGCAAACACTGTCGGAGACAGCATTTCCGTGCGCCTCGAAGATGTGATCGGGCTTGATGAAGGCTGGGATACGGTGCTTGCGGGCGATATCTGCTACCAGAAGGACATTGCCGAGCGGGTGACGGATTGGCTTTTGAAGCTCTCGAGGCGCGGTGCAACCGTTCTGATCGGCGATCCCCTGCGCAGCTATCTGCCACGCGCGAGACTCATGGAGATCGCGACCTATCAGGTGCCGACAACGCGCGCGCTTGAGGATACTGAAATCAAGAGAAGCTCAGTGTGGCAATTCAAGACACAAGGCGATGAAGCGGATGGAGAATGACGTGACGGAACCGGGAGGCATCATCACGGATGTGACGCTGCGCTATGCGGATATGGACGCCAACAATCATCTCAACAATGCGGTTTATGCAACGCTGTTCGAAGCCGGAAGGGTAGCCTATCTCAGCGAAGTCCTGAGCGACGTCACACCCCAAGGGGCAGGTTTTGTCATTGTCCGGCTGACCATCGATTTCAAGGCGGAGGCCCGCTATCCCGGCACGGCGCGCATCCTGACGCGGATGGAACGCATCGGTGGCAGTTCCATGACCTATGCCCAGACGATCAGCGTCAATGGCAAGCTGGTTGCATCAGCAGAAAGCATCTGCGCGCTTTTCGACCTGACGCGGCGCAAGGCCATGCGCTGTCCCGAGCCGATGCGCGCCAGATTGCGCGGGCTGGGTGCCACCGGCTGACAGGCACTGGCTCTGGTTCAAGCGCGGATGTGACAAAACAGTGAGTTGCCATCGTTGCCCAACTTTGCGATCAAGCTTATACAAACATGCGGTGATGGCCTCCGGTTTGCGTATTCTGTCTCCTCGTTCCGGAATGGCGGATTTGCAAATCACACCTCCGGTTAACAGCATGATACAGGATTGACCCATGACCTTTCTCAATCGCCGTTCATTGATTGGTGCCGGTGCCGCACTCGGCATGTCTGGTGCGCTTCCCGCCGTGGCACAGCAATCCTACAGCCCGGTCGATCTGGCCGAAGCAGGGCCCTTGGGTGACAAGATTCTGGGCAACAGCCTGGCACCCGTGACCTGCATTGAATACGCCTCGCTGACCTGCGTCCATTGCGCAGCCTTCCATGAAACCGGATTCAAGTTTCTCAAGGAAAAATACATCGATGCCGGCAAGGTACGCTTTATTCTGCGTGATTTTCCGCTCGATCCGCTTTCTGCGGCCGGCTTCATGCTGTCGCACTGCGCTGGTGAGGGCAAATATTACCCGATGGTCGACCTGCTCTTCTCTCAGCAGAAAACCTGGACCCAGACCGACAAACCGGTCGATGCGCTGCTTTCTCTTGCCCGTCAGGCGGGTTTCTCACAGGAATCCTTCGAAGTCTGCTTGAAAAACCAGACGATGTATGAAGGCGTGAATGCTGTCCGCAAACGTGGTTCCGAGAAGTTCGGCGTCGATTCAACCCCGACGTTCTTCTTCAACGGTCGCAAGGCAACGGGCAACCTCACCGTACAGCAGCTCGAAGCCATTATCGAGCCGCTGCTCAAGAGCTGACAGGCGCCTTTGGCGGGGAACCTGTCGGCATGACAGGACGACCAGAAACAAGGCCCGCAAAAGCAAAGCCCGATGAAGTTTGAGAAACTGCGCATTGTTGGCTTCAAGACCTTCGTCGATCCGACGGAGTTCGTGATCGAGCCCGGCCTCACGGGCGTGGTCGGGCCCAACGGCTGTGGCAAATCCAATCTCGTGGAAGCCATGCGCTGGGTGATGGGCGAGACCTCGTTCAAATCCATGCGCGGCTCCGCCATGGATGATGTCATCTTCAACGGTTCAGGCGGACGTCCGGCCCGGAACATGGCTGAAGTGTCTCTCACCATCGACAATGACAGCCGCACCGCACCTGCTGCTTTCAATGATGCTGAAAAGCTTGAAATTTCCCGCCGGATCCAGCGTGAGGAAGGTTCCGTCTACAGGATCAACAACCGCGAGTCCCGCGCCCGCGACGTGCAATTGCTGTTTGCTGATGCGGCCACCGGGGCGCGATCACCGGCCATGGTTCGCCAGGGGCAGATTGGCGAGATCATTGCCGCCAAACCGCAGGCGCGCCGGCGTGTGCTGGAGGATGCGGCCGGGATCGCGGGGCTATATTCGCGCCGCCACGAAGCGGAGCTTCGACTGAAGGCAGCCGAGGATAACCTCGTCCGCGTCGAGGATGTGCTGCGCCATCTTGAGACGCAGGTTGAAAATCTCTCAAAACAGGCCAAGCAATCGGTTCGCTATCGCGAAATCGCCGGGCATATCCGCAAGGCCGAGGCGCTACTCTTGCATCTGGCAGTTCTGGATGCCCGCGCGCAACTCATGGCCGCTGAGCGTCAGTTCGACATGGACACACGAGCGGTCGCTGATCGCACACGATTGCAGGGTGAGGCGGCGCGCGCCCAGGGTGTTGCCGATCACGCCATCCAGCCGCTGCGGGATGACGAGATCAGCCGATCGGCAGCCCTTCAGCGCTTGCAGGTCGCCCGTGAGCAGATCGACGCGGAAGAACGACGCGCCAAGACCCGCCATCATGAGTTGCAGGCACGATTGCAGGAGCTATCCCGTGACCGTGCGCGCGGCTTGCAGACCATGGAGGATGCGGATCGCTCGCTCGCTGCGCTTTCCGATGAGGATATGACGCTGAAGACCGCCGTCGGGAACGACGCAGGCGGACGCCCAGCAGCGGCTCAGCATCTTGCACATGTGGAGACGGATCTCGCGAAAGCCGAGCAGAGCCTGACCGATTCGCAAGGGGCTCTGGCGGAACTCATTGCAAGACGCGATGCCTCTGAACGCACCCTGCGCGAGGCCGCAGAACGGTTGTCGCGTGCCGAGGCACAGCTTGCACAGGCTGACCGCGAAATCACAGCCATCAGTGATGTCGCGGGCGGGGCCGATATCGTCGCCTTGCGCAAGCGCTTTGCTGAAGCCACCGCAAGCCTGACGGCCTCGGAAACAGCGGCACAAACCGCCGAAAGCGGTCTCGCCCTGGCGCGGGATGGTGAAACCAGAGCCCGCCCCGCACTTCTCGAGGCCGAACGCGACACCCAGCGCCTTGAGACCGAGATTCGCACGGTCAAGAAACTGCTGGATGGAGCGGGGGGCGATCTCTGGCCTGCAATACTCGACGAAATCAGTGTGGACAAAGGTTATGAAATTGCTCTGGGCGCCGCCATGGGTGATGATCTTGACGCCTCCTCGAATAGCACAGCACCCGCGCATTGGGCCTCTGTCGCTGGCGCTATTGGCGAACCGCCCCTGCCGCCGCAAGCCGAGCCGCTGTCCGCGCATGTGAAAGCGCCGCAGTCTCTGGCGCTTCGTCTTGCCCAGATCGGCGTGGTTTCCCGTGCCGAAGGACTGGCTTTGCGACGTCTTCTGAAGACCGGCCAGCGCCTTGTCTCAAGGGAAGGCGACCTCTGGCGTTGGGATGGTTACACCGCCGCCGCTGAAGCACCGACGGCCGCCGCACGGCGCCTGGCGGAGCGCAACCGTCTGGTTGAACTGGAGCTTGCTGCTGACAAAGCCCGCAAGGCTCTTCTGGAATTGAAACAGAATGCAGAGCAACTGCAACAGGCCGTCAGGCTTTGTGTTGCCCATGAGCAGGAAGCGAAAAACGCGGTGCGTGCCGCACGCCAGTCTGCCGATCAGGCGCGTGATCTGCTGACCGCCGCTGAACGCAAGGATACCGAACGCACTGCGCGCCTCAATGCCCTGACCGACAGCAGGGCAAGGCTTGCAGCCAACCGCGACGAAGCCTCGCGCGCAAAGCAGAGCGCCGATGCCGCGCAAATGGGCTTTCAGCCCGATGCCGAACTTGCCGGGATCGTCAGTGAAAGACGCGGGGTCGTCGCCCAGCGCCGCGCCGAGGCGGCAGAGGCACGCGCGGTCTTGCAGACGATCGACCGCGAGATCACGCTCAGGAATGGCCGCCGCGAAACAGTGCAGAACGAAATTCGTGCCTGGAGCGAGCGCAAAAGCCGCGCCAGCGAGCAGGCGCAAGAGCTTGAAAGCCGCGCCGCCGCCCTCCAGGACGAGCAGACAGTGCTTGAGAATGCACCCGATGAATTCGTGATCAAACGCCGCGCCATCATGCATGAGATTGATCTCGCCGAAAGCGCACGCAAGACAGCCGCCGACAAGCGGGCTACTGCGGAAACAATCCTTGCGGAAGCAGATAAACTCGCACTCGTGACATTGCAGGACCTTTCCACCGCAAGAGAAGCCAGGGCTCGGTCCGAGGCCATGGTGGAAACCGGCAAACTGCGGGTCGAGGAGGTCGAGAAAGCGGTTGTCGAAACGCTGGAGGTTTCACCCTCGGAATTGCCAGCTCTGGCGGAACTGACACCGGGTCAGGACCTTCCACCGCTCCGGGCAACCGAGGAGCGCCTGCAAAGCCTGAAGCGTGAACGCGAGCGGCTTGGAGCTGTCAACCTGCGTGCCGATGAGGAATTGCAGGAGGCGGAGCAGCGCAGGATCGATCTTGCCGCAGAGCGCGATGATCTCGACGCCGCCATTCGCAAGTTGCGGCGCGGCATTCAGTCTCTCAACAACGAAGGCCGGGAGCGGCTGCTGGCATCATTCGAAACTGTGAATGGCCATTTCAAGCAGCTGTTCTCAACGCTTTTCGACGGTGGTGAGGCCGAGCTTCAACTGATCGAGAGTGATGATCCGCTGGAAGCAGGCCTTGAAATCATGGCCAAGCCGCCGGGCAAGAAGCCGCAGGTACTCACGCTGCTGTCGGGTGGTGAACAGGCACTGACGGCGACCGCGCTCATCTTCGCCGTGTTCCTCACCAATCCTTCGCCGATCTGTGTGCTCGACGAGATCGACGCGCCGCTTGACGATCACAATGTGGAGCGGCTTTGCAACCTGCTTGATGAAATGGTCGCCATCACCGAGACACGCTTCATCATCATCACCCATAACCCCATCACCATGGCGCGGATGGACCGTCTGTTCGGTGTGACCATGGCCGAACGTGGCGTGAGCCAGCTGGTGTCTGTTGATCTGCAATCCGCTGAGAAGCTAGTCGCCTGAACGACTCAAACTTGATAATTTGCATTTTCAAGTCGGGTATTTGCAAGTCATCATTGCATTGACGCTCATGGACATTGCGAGAGAAAACCCTAGATCATGTCCTCCTGTTCAACCGAAGGTGACCTCTCATGGCCTCTCCCACCATTCTCGTTTTATCCGGTTCGATCCGCGCCGGTTCGCTCAACAGCCGCCTAGCAGCCGCTGTTGCAAAGAAACTTAATGCCGCGGGGGTGGCCGTCACAGAAATCAGCCTTGCGGATTATCCCATGCCGATGGTGGATGCGACCGGATTTGGCAATCACCCCGAGACAGCCATGCGCTTTAGGGACGCAATCGACGCGAACAAGGGCATGTTCATCGCTTCACCCGAATACAACGCGGGATATACGCCACTCCTGAAAAACGCGCTCGATTGGGCTACAGTCGCCAAACCCAGTGCACCTGGCACTGGATTGGCAAAGAAAGTCGTCGCCCTTGGCGCTGCCTCGCCCGGCGCACTTGGTGGTTATCGCGGCCTTACTCAAATGCGTACGGTGCTGGAACTCGGCATGGGCGCAATCGTCATTCCGGAAATGGCGGCGGTTGGCGGCGGCGATGGTGCCTGGAACGAGGATGGGTCGCTTAAGGATGAGCGCACGAGCGCGTTTCTGGACGCCCTTGTCGCAAGCCTTTTGCGGGAAGCCAGCTTCCAGCGCTGAGAGTGAAGGCGGCGATCTGCCGCATCCCAAGGGGCGCAGTGGGGGCTATCTCCACTTTACATGATGAGAATGAATGGTTATTCTCATTGAGAATGATCGTTCATTCTCACCCTGAGCTTACCCGTGACTTTTGCTGAAACTATCGCTGTCCCAGCGCCAAACGACCGCAAGAACCGCATTCTCGACGCCGCTGAACGCTGTTTCGTCTGCAACGGATTCCACAAGAGCACGATGCAGGATGTTGCTGCCGAATGCAGCATGAGTCCGGGCAATTTGTATCGCTACTTTCCCTCAAAAGACGCCATTGTGGCAGGCCTTACCGTACGGGATCGTGATCAATTCAACCGCGATTTTATCTCGCTTGTCGATAATCCCGAGCCCGCGAATGCATTCATTGCACTTGGCAGACGGCATTTGGTGGAGGAGCCACGCTCCAAGGCCATCATGATGATGGAGATCTGGGCGGAATCCTGCCGCAATCCACGCATGGCCGAGATAAGCGCTGAAATGGACCGTTCCATCACCGAATGCATGACCAATTTCATCAGTCATTGGCGCATGACCGAAAAAACCGAGGGTATTGGCTCCCCTTCCGAGGTTGCAGTGCTCATTATCGCTCTTGCCGACGGTCTGTTTCGCCGCCGCGCCACCGATGCCACGTTTGAACCGGTATCGGCCTTTAATCTGGCATTGCCGATCATCTTCAAGATGGTTGGTGCGCCGCTTCCTGAATGGTCCGAGGCTGTACAATGAACCGTGCTTTTCTGCTGAGCCTGCTGCTCATTCCACAGCTCGCGGGCCATGGCTTTGCGGCAGAGGCCGCCAATTCCGGGCGCCCTGCCCCATCGGTAACAGTTTCCACCATCATGCGCGCGCCTATCGTCGATACGGTGATTGCCACAGGAACACTTGTGGCGCGTGAGGAAATCATGGTCGCGGTACAGGTCGAGAGCTTCGCGGTTACGGAAATTCTGGCCGAAGAGGGTGATCGCGTGAAAGAAGGCCAGGTTCTTGCGCGGCTGTCGCGCGAGACTCTGGATGCATCGCTGGCCCAGAACACCGCCCAGATCGCACGGGCCGAAGCCAGTATTGCCTCGGCAAAAAGCGCGATCATCGAGGCGGAAGCCGCCCGCGTGCAAGCGCAAGCCTCCTTCCAGAGAACGCGCACCCTGCGCGGCGAAGGCATTGCCTCAGCCGAAACATTCGATCAGCGCCAGGCGCTGGCCCAGCAGACCACAGCCCGCGCGGCCTCGGCCAGAGAGCAGCTCAATCTCGCGGAAGCGGACAAGACACTGATCCAGGCGCAACGGCGTGAACTGGAAATTCGCCTGGGACGCACAGAGATCAAAGCGCCTGCAGATGGGATCGTGAGCAGGCGCACTGCCCGCATTGGCTCCATCGGTACAGGTGCAGGGGATCCCATGTTCCGCATCATCAAGGATGGAGCAATCGAGCTTGAAGCCGATCTGGCGGAAACCACGCTCGCCCGCATCGCTGTCGGGCAAAAGGTTGCGGTGCGTGCGGCTGGCCGTGACAGCGATCTGCCTGCGACCGTGCGTCTTGTCTCTCCTGAAATTGCCCGGACGACCCGCCTCGGTCGTGTCAGGGTGGCGCTCGACAATTCGGAGGGCCTTGTGATTGGCAGCTTCGCTCGGGGGAGCATCGAGATTGCCCGCAAAGAGGCCATTGTAACACCGCTCTCAACGGTCCTTTTCACAAGCGACGGGCCGCGGGTCCAGATCGTGAAAGATGGCGTCGTGCAAGCGCGCAGCATTGTTACCGGCATCCGTGCGTCAGGCATGATCGAAGCGGTATCAGGCCTCGAACCTGGCGAGACGGTTGTCACCACCTCAGGCACGTTCCTGCGGCAAGGAGACCGTGTCACACCGGTCATCGCACCGTGAAGGATCGCTGACATGGCCATCAATATTTCTGCATATTCGATCCGCAAGCCAGTCCCTGCGATCTTGCTGTTTATCGTGTTGTGTCTGGTGGGATTTGTCAGCTTCATGCAGCTGCCCGTGACCCGGTTTCCAAGCATTGACGTGCCGGTGGTCTCGGTAACGGTCACGCAATCGGGCGCCGCGCCTGCGGAGCTGGAAACACAGATCGCCAAGAAGATCGAGGATTCAATTGCCGGCGTCACAGGCGTCAAGCGCATCATCTCCAGCCTCACGGATGGCCGTTCGAACACGGTGGTTGAATTCCAGCTTGAAGTGAACGTCGACAAGGCCATCAACGATGTGAAGGATGCCATTGCAAAAATCCGCCCCGATCTACCCCGTACCGTCGATGAACCCATTGTTGAAAAGATCGATGTGGAAGGTCAGGCTATCCTGACCTATGCAATCGCCTCGCCCACCATGACGCTGGAGCAGTTGTCCTGGCATGTCGATGATGTGGTGAAACGTCAATTGCAGGGAGCCAAAGGCGTTGGTCGCGTCAGCCGCATCGGCGGGGTGGATCGCGAAATACGCATTACACTCAACCCGGACCGCCTGAATTCCCTCAAGATAACGGCGGCTGATGTGAACCGGCAGTTGCGCGCAACCAATGTGGACCTGGCTGGCGGACGTGGCGAAATCGGGGGGCAGGAGCAGACCATTCGCACACTTGGTGGCGCACGCACAATCGAGGATCTCGGCAGCACCAAGATCGTTCTGTCCGGTGGTCGTGAGGTGCGACTCTCTGAGCTAGGCGAGATCACGGATGTCTTCGAGGAGCCTCGTATTTTTGCACGGTTGAATGCCGAGACACCCGTGGTTACAGCGGCAATTTTCCGGGCAAAAGGTGCGTCGGATTATGATGTCAAAAATCTGGTGGTGAAACGGTTTGAAGCGCTTGAGAAGGCCAATACAGGCATCTCCTACACGCTGCTTGATGATTCCGTGCGTTACACCTACGGCAATTACAAATCCGCCATGACAACGCTCATTGAAGGAGCGCTTCTCGCCATTGTGGTGGTTTTCATCTTCCTCCGGGACTGGCGCGCCACCCTGATCACCTGTGTCGCCCTGCCGCTGTCGATCATCCCGACTTTCTGGGCCATGGATCTGATGGGCTTTTCACTGAACCTGGTCAGCCTTCTGGCTATCACGCTCGTGACCGGCATTCTGGTGGATGATGCCATTGTGGAGATCGAAAATATCGTTCGCCACATGCGTATGGGGAAATCGCCCTATAAAGCGGCGGTCGAAGCAGCTGACGAGATCGGCCTTGCTGTTATTGCCATCACCTTCACCATTGTCGCCATTTTCGCTCCCGTCTCGTTCATGGGCGGGGTGGCCGGACAATATTTCAAGCAATTCGGTCTTGTGGTTGCCGCCGCCGTGTTGTTCTCTTTGCTTGTCGCCCGCCTGGTCACGCCAATGATGGCGGCCTATCTGATGCGTCCTGTCAGCCACAAGGAAGCCAAAGATGGCTGGCTGATGCGTGCCTATCTCGGCTTTCTGGGCGTGACATTGCGCTGGCGCTGGCTGACGCTTCTGGCAGGATTTGGTATTTTCTACCTATCGCTCTGGAGCACACAATTGCTGCCGACGGGGTTCATCCCGCCCGAAGATGCGGCACGGACTGTGCTGGCGCTGGAACTGCCGCCCGGCACGACACTGGAGACACAACGCGAAAAGACAGATGCTGCCGTGCGTCGTATTCGTGAAATTCCCGAAGTGACGCAGGTGCTGATTGTCGGTGGCGCATCTCCCACCGGCCAGCGCGAGATCAGAAAAGCTGCGGCCTATGTGCTGCTGACGCCAAAACAGACGCGGAGCAAGAAACAGCGGGCGCTGGAAGCGGAAATCGCTGACAAGGTTGCCCTCATTCCCGATATGCGCGCCTGGTATGTCAACGACCGGGGCGAGCGGGAACTTGCCGTATCACTTGTCGGAACCAACATTCCGAACCTGCAAAAGGTGGTGGCAGAGGTCGAAAGTGCCCTCCGTCAGGATCCGACATTCCGCAATGTGGCCGCTATTGCCGGTGTCGAACGTCCCGAGATCGTGGTCACGCCGCGTCTGGAAGAGGCTGCCCGCTTTGGCATCAGCACCGATGCCATCTCGGAGGCCGTGCGCGTCGCCACCCTTGGCGATGTCGGCCCCGCTCTTGCCAAATTCAACGCAGGCGACAGGCTCATCCCGATCCGGGTTCAGGTGGATGAAGAAGCCCGCAATGACTTGCGGACCATCGAGAGCATGACATTGACCGGCGCTGGCGGCATCTCCGTTCCCTTGGCTGCGGTTGCTGATATCACCTTCGGACAGGGATTTTCCTCGATTGAGCGCTTCAACCGTGTGCGTCGCGTGGTGATCGGGTCCGATCTTGTCGGCATCACAACCGGTCAGGGGCTCGATAAGATCCTGGCGCTGCCGATCATGAAAAATCTGCCTGAGGGAGTGCAGCTTCTGATCACAGGAGACGCCGAGATTCAGGCAGAGGTTTTCGCAGGTTTCGCCAAGGCCATGGGGCTTGGCCTCGTCATCGTCTTCGGTGTGCTTGTGCTGCTGTTTGGCAGCTTCTTTCATCCGATCACCATCATGCTGTCGCTGCCGCTCTCAATCGGTGGTGTCATTCTGGCGCTGCTGGTGACCAAGAACGCGATCTCGATGCCAGTGGTAATCGGCATCCTGATGCTTCTTGGGATTGTCACCAAGAACGCCATCATGCTGGTTGATTTCGCCATTGAAGCAGAAGCCCGCGGCGTGCCGCGTGACGAGGCAATCCTGGATGCCGGTCGCAAACGCGCACGACCCATCATCATGACCACGATCGCGATGGTGGCCGGCATGTTGCCCTCGGCTTATGGCGTTGGCGATGGCGGCGAGTTTCGCGCACCCATGGCCATCGGCGTTGTCGGCGGATTGCTGGTCTCGACCGTGCTGAGCCTGGTCTTCGTGCCATCGTTCTATTCGATCATGGACAGTATCAGCGCCATCATCAGCCGCTTCTTCTCCCGTTTCATCGGGCCGAAGGAGGAGGAGGAAGCACCCGATTCCCATGGCGCGAACCCGAGTGTCCCTGCGCCGACAAAACCGGAACTGCGCATGGCCGCGGAGTAATGGCAGAAATAAACACCGCGCGTTATTTGGGCCGACAGATAATCACGGCGGCGAGCACCAGAACGCCGCCTGCGGCTTGTAACAGGTTCGGCGTTTCATTGAACAGAAGCCAACCTCCGGCAATGGTCACGGCAATACCATAGACCAGCACAATGGACGTGACAGAAGCACCAAGACTGCCGACCGCAAAAGTGGAAAGACCCTGGCCGAAAGCATGGCAGACCACGCCCATGATCGCCAGCATGGCGAAGGAATAAGCGCTCTTTGGCCAAAGCGTCTCGCCTGTTGCAAGCGAGATCAACAGGCAGAATACCGCGCAGGATGCCGCCGTGAGCAGCGAGACAATGCCTGTCGCGGCAAACATGCGGGCACGCCGCAGAGCCAGAATAAAACCTGCATACCCGACAGCCGCACCTATCGATGCCATATCACCCAGAAGCGCATTGGAGGCCGCGTTGCCAACCCTGCCCGATTGCACCAGCAGCACTGCCCCAAGAATGGCCAGCACCAGGGCTGCAAGAATGCCCAATGTCGGTTTCTCGCCGAACCACAGCCAGGCGAAGATCACGACGACAACGGGTGCCAGATGCACCAGAATGATGAAGCTCGTCATCGTTGTCAGGCCGAGAGCAATATTGCTGAGCCACATGTCAATGGCGAATGAAAAACCGGCAGCTACTGACGGCCACACCAGGCTCCACGGCAAGCGAGCGCCGTTGCTGTCCTGGCCCTGTTGCGGCCTTTCGACATACGCCCAGAGCATCAGCACAGGA
Organism: Hyphomicrobiales bacterium; assembly: GCA_031401875.1. GTDB lineage: Bacteria > Pseudomonadota > Alphaproteobacteria > Rhizobiales > Beijerinckiaceae > JADCCX01. The sequence continues at coordinate 17,008 of JANNRX010000078.1, forward strand.
ATGGCAGTGACCATGCGCCAGAAAGCGGTAGCCGCCGGATCCGCTTCCGCCAGACGCACCAGCACGGAGGAATTGCCAATCGCCGTCGACCCGATCACCAGCAGGATGAAATCCCGGACCTGATGGTTGTTTTTCGCAGGACCAGTGTTTGGAACTTGCAGCGCTGCGGAAGGCGTTGAATCCTGAGTGTGCATTTCTCTGGGCTTAGGGAAACAACGCTGCGCCCGCAATCGGATTGTTATGAGAGCATTACATTACCCTGGTGCGTCCTTCGAGGCTCCCTACAGTGGCGAGAGGAAGCCAATCGTGATCTTGCAAAGTTTCCAGTATCTCTCTCATTCCGCCGCATCGGCTGTCAGCACCCCACGCCGGATCTGGTCTTCTTCGATGGATTCAAACAGCGCCCGGAAATTGCCCTCGCCGAAACCATCATCGCCCTTGCGCTGGATGAATTCGAAGAAGATCGGACCCAGCACGGTGCCGGAGAATATTTGCAACAGCACCTTGGACATGCGCCCCTCTTTTTCGCCGAGCGGCACCGCCCCTTCGCCATCGATCAGAACGCCGGTTGCACGCATGCGGGCGATGTCCTCCCCATGACCAGGCAAACGCGCATCGATCTTGTCGTAATAGGTCGCGGGCGGCGATGGCATGAAAGGCAGGCCATTGGCGCGCAACTGATCGACCGTCGCATAGAGATCCCGGGAGCCGCAGGCGATATGCTGGATGCCCTCCCCCTTGTACTGGCGCAGATATTCCTCGATCTGTGATCGATCATCCAGGCTCTCGTTGATCGGTATGCGAATCTTGCCACAAGGCGAAGTCATGGCACGCGAGATCAACCCTGTGAGCTTGCCTTCGATGTTGAAAAACCGGATCTCGCGGAAATTGAACAGATTGCCATACCAGCCAGCCCAATGGTCCATGCGACCACGCATCACGTTATGGGTGAGATGATCAAGATAATGTAGATTGGCCGGTTCCGGATGGGGATCGCGCACACCTGTCCAGATGAAATCCACGTCCCAGATCGAACCGGGATTGGTGGCATGGCCTGGGTAGCGGTCCACAAAGTAAAGCAGCGAACCACCGATGCCCCTGATCGCTGGAATGTTCAGCTCCATCGGGCCAACCTTGCCTTCGAAAGGCTCCGCACCCAGGCTGATCGCCCGCTCATAGGCATATTTGGCGTCCGTGACACGAAACGCCATGGCGCAAGCGCACGGACCATGCTCCGCAGCAAAGCGCTGTGCGAAGCTGTCCGGTTCGGCATTGACGACGTAATTGACATCACCCTGCCGATACAGCGTCACATTCTTTGAACGGTGTCTGGCCACAGGCTGAAAGCCCATGAGACGCAGAACCTTGTCGATTGCAACGGGATCCGGATGAGCGAATTCCACAAATTCCATGCCATCTGTTCCCATCGGATTGGCATCGGTAATGCTGGCAGGTGGCGCATCAAACGGATAGGGGCCCATAGCGAAATCTCCTTGCAATGATGATGGCCCAGTATGTCCCAGTGCTGATGCAGCATCCTTGCATAATGCGGAATTTTGAATCTTATTTCGCATTAAACGTGCATGTAATTCAATAATATGCAATAATCGTGCATATGGATGATTTTGATCGCAAATTACTCGCATCGTTGCAACGCAAAGGCGCACAAACAAACCAGGAGCTGGCTGATAATGTCGGCCTGTCACCTTCGCAGATCTCGCGCAGGCGCCAGCAGCTGGAGGCGGATCGCGTGATTGTGGGTTATGAGGCGCGTCTCTCGCCGGACAAACTGGGGTTCGGCATACGGGTTTTCGTGCATGTCAAACTGGCCGCCCATTCGCCGCATAATTCCAGGCGCTTTGCTGATCTGGTGCAGCGGACCCCTGAAATTCTCGAAGCCCATGCACTCACGGGTGATTCCGATTACATGCTGAAAATCCTTGTCAAGAATCTGAAGGATCTCTCACTGCTTATCAACGAGACACTGCTGCCGCATGAAACCGTGGACCGTGTTCGCTCCGAGATCGTGCTGGAAACCCTCAA
>JANNRX010000079.1:0-2730 GCA_031401875.1 Hyphomicrobiales bacterium
CATTTTCTTCAAAGAATTTTTTAGTTGATTCTATCTCCGCGTCTTTTATGGTGATCTTAATTCGTGCATCCTGCGATATCTGTATGTTCTCCAATTCTTTTGATCTAATGATAAGGTCAGCTTTTAACTTTTCTGCAAGAACATTCGCGTCGACTGCTTTCTTTTTTTCGCTTTCTATATCAGTAACTGTGCCAATTTTTATTCCAAATATCTCTATAGGAGCACCAAGATAAATTCTATGAAGCAAAAGCGGAACAAAAATCAGAGTCGAGAAAAAAATAAGTAAAAAAACAGCTATTATACTACGTCTTATAAAATTTAAATCCGAATTCGTGGAAAAAAGGAGTTTGAATATTTCACGAAAATTCATAGGAAAGCATCCTATCTTGATAAGTAATAAATTTCTACGCGATATATCTCAACAGTGTCAACCCACGCTTCCGTGCAGGTCATAGGCATCCGCCCGCTCGATCTTGACGCTGACGATATCGCCCGGCCTAAGCGGCCGCCGTGTCGAGACATAGACCGTCCCGTCGATCTCCGGCGCGTCGCCCTTCGTGCGGCCCTTGGCGACTGTCGTGCCCATCTCGTCGATGATGACCTGCATCCGCTTGCCGACCTTGGCCTTCTGGAGGCGGGCCGAGACCTGCTGCTGGCGCTCCATGAAGCGCTTGTGGCGGATCGCCATCACCTCGTCCGGCACCACAGCAAGGCCGAGGTCGTTGGCGGTGGCACCGCGCACGGGTTCATACTTGAAGCAGCCCGCGCGTTCGATCTTCGCTTCATCCAGAAAATCCAGCAGCGTTTCGAAATCCTCATCCGTCTCGCCGGGGAAGCCGACGATGAAGGTGGAGCGCAAGGTCAATTCCGGGCAGATCTCCCGCCATTTGCGGATGCGATCCAGCGTCTTGTCCTGGCTCGCCGGGCGGCGCATCGCTTTGAGCACCTGTGACGAGGCGTGCTGGAAAGGAATATCGAGATAGGGCAGGATCTTGCCTTCCGCCATCAGCGGGATCACCTCGTCGACATGCGGATAGGGATAGACGTAATGCATGCGCACCCATACGCCCAGTTCACCCAGCGCCTTTGACAGATCGAGGAACCGTGTGCGGTATTCCCGGTCACGCCAAACGCTCGGGGCGTATTTCACATCGACGCCATAAGCGGAGGTATCCTGTGAGATCACCAGCAGTTCCTTGACGCCGGCGTTGACCAGTTTTTCCGCCTCTCGCATCACCTCTCCCAGCGGTCGCGAGACGAGATTGCCGCGCAATTTCGGAATAATGCAGAACGAGCAGCGGTTGTTGCAGCCCTCGGAAATCTTCAAGTAAGCATAGTGGCGCGGTGTCAGTTTGATGCCCTGCGGTGGCACTAGATCCAGAAAGGGATCGTGGCTCGGTGGGGCCGCGAGATGCACCTTCTCGAGCACGCTCTCGTATTGCTGCGGCCCGGTGATTGCCAGCACATTGGGATATTTCGCTTCGATCTCCTCAGGCTCAGCGCCCATGCAGCCGGTAACGATGACCTTGCCGTTCTCGCGCATCGCCAGGCCGATGGCTTCGAGCGATTCCTGCTTGGCGGAATCGAGAAAGCCGCAGGTGTTGACGATGACGACATCCGCGCCCGCATGTGTCTTGGTCAGTTCATAGCCTTCGGCGCGAAGCCGCGTGATAATGCGTTCGCTGTCCACCAGCGCCTTGGGGCAGCCGAGCGAGACGAAGCTGACCTTGGGCGGGGTTCGGATATCGGGTATGGCAGATGCTTCTGACAAGGGCTGTTTCCTGTGGACTGCGCAAGCCTATAGACGCCAAAAGGCCTCTTGTCATTCCCGACGGTCCGCAGGACCGGACGGGAATCCAGACTTCCTTGCATTGTCTGATGTCGTTTGGATTCCCGCTCCTGCGCTGCGCTCCGGTCGGGAATGACAAAAGAAGCCGGTGCTTCCGCAAGCGATGGCTATCAGCCCGCCACCCGTGCCGCATCCATCAGGCGCCGCATTTCCTTTATCGCAGGGCCAAGCCCCGTGAACATGGCTTCGCCCATGAGGAAATGGCCGATGTTCAACTCGCGCACCGAAGCGATGGCCGCCACGGGGCCGACGGTTTCGAAGCTCAGACCATGGCCGGCATGGCATTCGAGACCGAGCTGTGCGGCAAGGGCAGCAGCCTCCTGCAAGCGCTTCAACTCGCTCTGCCTTTGCGCGCCTTCAACCTCGCAATAGCGGCCCGTATGCAATTCTATCACGGGCGCTTTGAGACGGTGTGCGGCGTAGACCTGTGCCTCATCCGCATCGACGAACAGCGAGACGCGGAGGCCTGCATCGTTCAACCGGGCGATATACGGGGCGAGGGTGTTGTGCAGACCCGCCGCATCGAGCCCGCCTTCGGTTGTCACCTCGGTGCGCTTTTCCGGCACGAGACAGACGGCATGGGGTTTGATCTCCAGCGCAATCGTGAGCATCTCTTCTGTCGCCGCCATCTCGAAGTTGAGCGGTAGCGGCACATCGTTTCTCAGCCGCAGCATATCGGCATCGCGGATGTGGCGGCGATCCTCGCGTAAATGTGCCGTAATGCCGTCCGCGCCCGCTTCCATCGCCATCAGAGCGGCACGGACAGGATCAGGATGCATGCCGCCTCGCGCGTTGCGGATCGTGGCGACGTGATCGATGTTGATGCCAAGGCGGAGTTTTTCTGAGGTGATCATGCGGCAATTTTCCGTATGTTTTTTCGT
>JANNRX010000080.1:0-5962 GCA_031401875.1 Hyphomicrobiales bacterium
TGTCCGTGCTCGTCGGTGCCAGTCAGAAAAAACACGTCATAGCCGTCCAGCCGCTTGAAGCGCGCCAAGGCGTCGGTCGCCAGCGCCTCGTAGGCATGGCCGATATGGGGCGCGCCATTGGGATAGGAAATCGCTGTTGTGATATAGTAGGTTTTGCGTGTTGCCATGGGTTCATGCGGCCCGTTGTGCTAGCGATATCGCAGAAGGCCTATTGTGCGGCCCGCCGTTCGATCTCCGCAAGCTCGGAAAAAATGGACAGGAGAAACGGACGGCGATCAAGATTGTAAGCCTCGACATCACGTGCTGTTCGTCTCAGCTTTTCCCATAGCTCAGCCCTTGCGGCAAGAACGCTTTTGCTGTGATTGCCCTCAAGACCCATTCGAAGCTGCCTCTCGACGAGATCAAGCACGATCTCAAAGGCCTTTTCGCCCGTTTTGCCTGTGGTTTTGTCAATGATACGCATCAGCGCCTTACCGGGCTCCTGACTGATTCTTGCGAGCAGCTTGCTGGTTTCACGCCGCAGTGAGGCCGTGTCCGGATCAAGCATGGCCAGTGCCTGACGCAAGCTGCCTTCGGCTCCCGCCACGACTTCGCTCAGCATGGGCTCACCGACATTCGCCAGGCGTTTGAGACCGTCGGCAACCACGGCATCGGGCAAGGCACTCAAGCGCAGCATGCGGCACCGCGAGCGGATTGTTGGCAGAAGCAAACCGGGCTGGTGCGCAATCAGGATAAAAATTGCTTTCTCCGGCGGCTCCTCCAGCATTTTCAGAAGGGCGTTGGCACTGCTCCTGTTCAGATCATCCGCGCTGTCAACGATAATGATCCGCCAACCGCCGGCTCCGGCTGTCGCCTGAAAAATCGGCAGCACATCGCGCACGACCTCAACCGAAATCACTTTCTGGAGTGTTTTTTTATCCTTGTTGAAGCCGCACCGGATAACGCCAAGATCGGAATGGGATAAACGCGCGACCTGTCCTGAAACAGGATTGGAGGGGGAAAGAGCGAGGTCATGGGCTTCCTGGACGACGGCTTTCGAAGGATCCGGATGCGCCAGCAAGAATCGCGCGAAGCGATAGGCCAGCGTGGCCTTGCCGATGCCTTCAGGCCCGGCAAACAGCCAGGCATGGTGCAGTTTGCCGCTTTGGTACGCCTCCAGCAAGGCGCTCTCCTGTTCGCCATGGCCGCCGAACCAGAGCATTTCACGGGGGTGAATACCCTCGCCAAAACGATCCGCCTCGAGATTGGTTTTCTCGTGCTTGATCTCGATATAGTCAGACACAAGGCCCATCCTTTTTCAGACGGGCTTCGCAAAGTGCCAGAATATCGGCATGAATCGTGAGTTCCGGACGCTCTGCATCCAGCACAGCGCAGCGCATGGGTTCATCCCTTGCAATGGCCAGAAACCCGGCTCTGACCCTTTTGTGAAAAGCCAGATCGGATGCTTCGAATGCATCGGCCTTTGTGCCTTTATTGCGACGGCGACTGGCGCGCTCCAGTCCTGCCTCAGGCGCGATATCGAGAATAATCGTCAGATCAGGGCGTGTTTTGCCTACAGCCGCCGCCTCGCATTGGTTGATCAGCGCATCAGGCAACGCACCGGCAGCCCCTTGATAGGCACGGCTCGAATCTGCAAACCGGTCACACAGCACCCATTGACCCTGCGCCAGGGCGGGCGCGATCAGGGCTGTCACATGATCGCGACGCGCGGCGGAAAACAGGAAAAGCTGCGCCACCGGATCAAGCTTTGCCGTCGGATCAAGCAGCAAGCCCCTGATCCGCTCACCCATGGGGGAACCACCTGGCTCGCGTGTCATCACAACATCAAGTCCCCGCTGTTGCAAAGCAGAAGCGAGCCGCTTGATCTGCGTTGATTTTCCGCTGCCTTCACCGCCCTCGAACGTGATGAAGCGGCCCGTCATGCCTTGGAACTGCCGCGCCGGAACAGGTTCAGAAACCATTCCCAGCTGTTATCGAAGGCTCGCTTGCGCAGGGAGCCTTGCGGAACCTCAGTGAGGGCAACGACAGGAACATCCAGCGCAATCGCCCCCCCCGATCGTATCACGGTCAGGCGACCAACTTCAGTGCCTTCTGCAATCGGTGCTTTCAAAGGTGTCAGGTAATTGATTCTGGTCTGCACAGTATCCAGTGCGGATTTCGGCAGGAGCAGATCGATATCGTCCTTGAGGCCAAGCGGGACCGATGTCGCCAGCCCCCCTGTGACTTTCGCTTCGGTCAGGGGTATCTGCTTCTCCAGCAACTTGCGCCGCTCGAAATTGCTGAAGCCCCATTCCAGCAGCTTCCTGGCATCAGCCGCCCTTGCAAGAGCCGTATCCGCGCCCATGATGACAACAATCAGTCGACGCTCATTTTGCACGGCAGAGCCGACCAGCCCGAAGCCTGCATCGCCGATATTGCCAGTCTTCATGCCATCCGCACCGATATTCATGGCCAGCAACGGATTGCGATTGGTCTGGCGGATGGCGTTCCAGGTGAATTCACGCTGGCCGAACAAGGCATAATTCTCAGGATAGGTTTCGATCAGATGCAGGGCGAGTTTCGCCATTTCTCGCGCCGAGACTTTCTGTTCGGGATGCGAAAAGCCTGTCGCATTGCGGATTTGCGAGCGTGTCAGGCCGATGACACGTGCCCGCTCCTGCATCCTGCCTACGAAACCGGCCTCCGTTCCTGCAAGACCAGCCGCGAGCGCCAGCGCAGCGTCATTGCCGGACATCACGATAAGACCTTGCAACAGATCAGAAACGGCGATGCGGCTGTTGAGAGGTGCAAACATGGCGGCACCGCGAGATGGGGCCCCTCCCCTGCGCCAGACATCCTCGGTGATCGCATATTCGGTCTGCGGAGTGATCTTTCCATCTTTCAACGCATGGAAGACCGTCTCGGCTGTCAGCAATTTGACGATGCTGGCCGGAGGGAACAGTTCATCCGCCGCCTTTTCGAACAGCGGTGAGCGGGTATTCACATCATAAAGATAGGCGATGGGGGCGGCGGTCTGGATTGATTGGGCAAGCGCATCTTTTCCGGCCGCGCCAACTGCCGCCAGTATGATCAGGCCTGAAACCACAATCCTCATGAACATGTCCGGCACACACCACGCACGATCCGCCCTGTCAAATGGCAGCGTTACAACGCCCCGATCACGGAAGGCAATTCATCCATATGTGCCACAACGCGGATGGCGCCGGCGTCGAGCAGTTTTTGATGCATACCAACCGGATCATGCGCGGCACCCGTGTAGCCCACAACGCGCATCCCCGCCCGTATCGCCGCAAGAACTCCGGGGACAGAATCCTCCACAACCAGACAATGGCGCGGATCATGTCCCATCTGGGAGGCGGCAAACAGGAAGACGTCAGGTGCCGGCTTGGCGCGCCGCACCTGGGAGGCGGAAAAGATATTCTCTCCAAAAAGGTCATATAATCCGGCTTTGCGGATATTGGCGACCAGATGATGCTTCTCTGTCGACGATGCGACACAGCGCGCCCCGCCAATCGCCTCAACCGCTTGGCGCACACCCGGCAGGGCTTGAAGATCCGTTTCCATCAGGCGCAAGATATCTGCATCGACAGCAGCGTTCAGCCCATCGGGAAGGGCTCTGCCCAGTTCTGCGCTGATCGTGCTCCAGCCTACATGGCCCGGCATGCCGACGAACGCCGCATAATAGCGATCCATCGTCCAGTGGGTAAGCCCAAGGCCATGAATGGCTATCAGGCAAATCTCAGCCACCAGCCGTTCACTGTCGATCAAGGTTCCGTCACAATCGTAGATGACAAGATCAGGCACGCAATTCTCCGGATATGTAGACTCGAATCGTTTTCATGGCTTGAACAGCGACAGATGCCATGAGTAAATTACAGCATGAGGCGATAGAGAGAAACGATTCCACGCCATGAATTTAGCGGCCATGAATTTAGACGCCATCGACAGAATCGGCACATCCTGCATTCGCAAAGTGTTGTTCGTCTGCTTCCTCGTGTTTGCATCAGCGGCGACCATGACAGCCGCTATGGCGCAAGGACGGTCCTGTGCGCGGATTGAACACATTAGCGAAACCTATATCGTCTGTAGCGTTGATTTGCGCCAGCACAGGCTTGAGTTGTATTGGCGCGGCCCGGATGGAGAGGCTTTTGGCTCTTTGGGGAGCCTGAATCGGCACCTCCAGAAAAAGGGAGAGAAGCCGCTGTTTGCCATGAATGCCGGCATGTATCACGCCGAACTCAATCCGGTCGGTCTTTATGTCGAGAATGGCAGACAGTTCGTGCGCGCGTCCACCAGCAATGGGCCTGGCAATTTTCACCTCAAGCCCAATGGTGTGTTCTATATTGCCAATGGCAAAGCTGGCGTTCTGGAGACAGGGCAATTCCTTCGTCGTGGCATCCGCGCAGAACTGGCAACGCAGTCCGGCCCCATGCTTGTGATCAACAACCAGCTTCATCCGAAATTCCCGTCTGAAGGTGTCTCGCGCAAGATTCGCAATGGGGTCGGTGTCCGCGACGGAGAGACCGTGATTTTCGCGATTTCCGAGGGAGCCGTGACCTTCACGGAGTTTGCGCGGCTTTTCCGTGACAAGCTGGGCGTTTCCAACGCCCTGTTTCTCGATGGTTCCGTCAGCAGCGTCTCTGCCCCTGGCATCGAAAGGAGCGGCTTTCGCTCGCTTGGACCACTGATCGCAGCCTTCGAACGGGACAGCAAAGCCAGCAGCAACCGCTGATTGTTGATCTTGCAAGGTTTTGCGCGTCTATTGCTGTTCGCTTCGGACGAACGAACGGATAGGCAGATATGGCGACGAACAAGACCCGTGAAAACAGTGCGACAAAACCTGCTCGCTCCCTGCAGGACAGCAAAGCCAAAGCCAAAGTCGCAGCACTCTCCTATCTCAGCATTAAAGAACTGCTCGGGAATTTTCGGATTACTCAGGGCAAGGGTTTTCGGCTGAAAGACCATCCGACGGAAGATGATCGCAAGGATTTTGATTTCGACAAGGAGATGAGCATTGCTCATCTTGCGGCAGGCATCGACGATCTGAAGGAATTGCAGGAGAAACTCTATGCGGATAACCGCTGGTCTATCCTGCTGATTTTTCAGGCCATGGACGCGGCTGGCAAGGATTCCACCATCGCGCATGTGATGTCCGGTGTGAATCCGCAAGGTTGCCAGGTCCACGCCTTCAAGAAGCCTTCCGAAGAAGAATTGGACCATGACTTCCTCTGGCGGACAAGCAAGGCCCTGCCGGAGCGTGGACGCATCGGTATCTTCAATCGCTCCTATTACGAGGAAGTGCTGGTGGTGCGTGTGCATCCCGAGATTTTGAAAAAGCAGCGAATACCAGAGAAATTCATGGGAGAGGATATCTGGGACAAGCGCATCAAGGCCATTCGTCAGAATGAAAAATTTCTGTCGCGACAGGGCTTCAAGATTATCAAGTTCTTCCTGAACGTCGGGCGGGATGAGCAGAAGAAGCGTTTGATTGCACGGCTTGATGACCCTTCAAAGAACTGGAAATTTGAAGCGCAGGACATTGCCGAGCGCGCGCACTGGGACAGCTACATGGAGGCCTACGAAGCGGCTATTCGCGGAACGGCCAGCAAGGCCGCCCCGTGGTATGTCATCCCAGCCGATGACAAGAAATTCATGCGTGTCGCCGTGATGGCAGCGATACGCCGGGAACTGAAAAAGCTTGATCTGGCTTATCCCCAACTTGGACCGACTGACAAAGCCAAGCTTGGTGAGGCGAAAAAACTGTTGGAGGCCGCGAAATAGGGCTTTTGCGGGTATACGCATCAAGGGAGTAAGCTTAACGAAAGGTTTCAGCCATCCTGATGCTGATTCCAGCCTAGACTGAAACACTCTTCTGCTAGGAGCCTTCAGAGTGTCCGATTCCGCAAAACCGCAGACCCGACTCGGTAATCTTGATCTGTTGCGGTTGCTTGCCGCGCTGATG
>JANNRX010000081.1:0-26485 GCA_031401875.1 Hyphomicrobiales bacterium
CTATCAGGGTGATAGATATGATCGCCAACCAGGCGAGACTGAATCTGGATACGCGCGGTGCGGTTGACGCGCTTCAGGCGATAGCGCTCGAATGCAAGGCCGAAATCACCGGATGCAGAATCGATCTCATGCGCGAGACACACCGCATCCTCCATGGCCATGCAGGCCCCCTGCGCCATGTATTGCAGCGTCGGATGAGCGGCATCTCCCAGCAGCGCCACGCGGCCGTCAACCCAGTTCAGGATCGGATCACGGTCGCAGAGCACCCACATGCGCCAGTCCTTGCCGTGATCAATGATCTTTTTCGCCATCGGATGCACATGGGTGAAACCGGCCTGCACTTCTTCCATGCTTACCGGCTTGCCGGCGACAGGCTCGGGTGCATTGTTGTGGTAGGTCACGACAAGGTTGAAAACCTTCCAGCCAGAAAGCGGATAATGCACGATATGGCACTTCGGCCCGGCCCAGAGCGTGGCGGCATTCCAGCGAAGGTCTTCCGGCATTTCCTCGGTCGGGATCACGGAGCGATAGGTGGTGTGGCCTGTTACGCGGGGTGGGCCGTCACCAGCGAGTTGCGCCCGAATTTTCGACCAGAGGCCATCCGCGCCAATCAGTGCCGAACCCTCGACCGTTGAGCCGTCAACCAGGCGCGCGCGCACTGATGTGCCATCCTGATCATAACCCGTGACCTCGCATGAGGTGCGCAGCTCAATCAGGGGATGTTCCATGCAGGCCCGCAGGAACACACCGTGCAGATCGCCCCGATGCACGACAGCATAGGGATTCTTGAAGCGGGTACGAAAAGGCTCATCCAATGGTATGGTCGTGATCTTTTCACCCGAGATCGCATCCATCAGAAGAAGCGCGTCGATATAGACCGCCATCTTGCGGGCAGCATCACCGATGCCAAGCTGGTCAAAAACGTGGAAGGCGTTTGGCCCGAGCTGGATGCCAGCACCAATCTCGCCGAGTTGTGGTGCCTTCTCAAGAACAAGGCTGCGGATACCTTTTTGCGCCAGTCCAATAGCAGTGGCGAGGCCGCCAATACCACCACCGGCGATCAGTATGCGAGATTGCAGCGCCATCCTCAGGTCTCGAAATCGGGTTGGCGCTCGGGATGCGCTGTCTGGAAGGCGGGGTGGGCACCGGCGTTGTCCGCGACGCGGTTGATGGTCGCAAGGCCACTGATGTCCGCGCCGAAGCGCTTCGCCGAATACATCTGCGGAATGAGACAGATATCGGCCAGCGTTGGCGTATCACCAAAGCAGAAATTTCCGGCCTTTCCGGAAAGAACCAGCTGCGCTTCGAAAGCGGCGAGGCCAGCTTCGATCCAATGGCGGCACCACGCGTCCAGGCCCGCTTGCTCCTGCCCAAGCGCATGCTTGAGATGCTTCAGCACCCGCAGGTTCTGCAACGGATGAATGTCACAGGCGATGGACAACGCCAGCGCACGCACCTGGGCGCGATCGAAAGCATCCTTGGGCAACAGCTGCGGTTCGGGATGGATCTCTTCCAGCCATTCGATGATCGCCAGAGACTGGGTGAGCAAATGACCCTCTGCCTCAAGGGCGGGAACCAGCCCCTGCGGATTGAGCGCCAGAAATTCGGCGGCCCGTTGCTCGCCCTTGCGCAGGTGCACAATGGCCGTCTCCGGCGCAATGCCCTTCAGATTGAAAGCGATCCGGCAGCGGTATGCCGCTGATGACCGGAAATAACCGTAGAACTTCATTGCCGAATCCCCCTGCTGTGCCTGCCTGATTACTCCGCCATACCGATGGTCAGCGTCACAGGTTCAAGCCCGTCAATCGTGCCGACAAGGGTGTCGCCCGGCTTCACCGCGCCAACACCCGCTGGCGTTCCCGTGTAGATCAGGTCACCGGGTGCGAGATGATAATAGCGCGATAGATGGCTGATCAGCTCTTCCACCGACCAGACGAGATCCGACAATCTGGCATTCTGCTTGAGAGCGCCATTCTGGCTGAGTGTTATGCTATGCGCGCAGGCATTGCCAAAAGCGGAAGCTTTCGTGATCGGTGCAATGATGGCGGATTGCTCGAAGGCCTTGCCAATATCCCAGGGGCGGCCTTTCTCACGGGCCTGAAGCTGGAGATCGCGCCGCGTCATATCAAGGCCAGTCGCATAACCATATACCACAGACAGGGCCTCCGCCTGCGAAATACGGAAGGCCGGGGCACCGATCGCGACCACGAACTCCATTTCGTAATGGTAGTTAGCAGTACCCGGCGGGTAAGCGATTGTTGCCCCTGTCAGCACAAGGGCACTGGCAGGTTTCAGAAAGTAAAAAGGCGCTTCTCGATCAACTTCAACACCCATTTCCTTGGCATGATCCGCATAGTTGCGACCAACGCAGAAGATGCGGTTGACAGGAAACAATCCCGTCTCGCCATTCACAGGAACGCTTGCAACCGGAACGGGTGGAAAGAGAAATTGCACAGCAGCACTCATCGCGCCCGTTCCTCGTAATAGCCCAGACGCTCCTGCAACGGGCCGTCATGGATGCGGATGAGGAACGCTTCAGCGCCCTCGGCCCGATGCTCGATCGCGGCAAAGACCGGAGCAGAGAACGAACTCTTGGCCTGCCAGTCCAGACGCTTGCCATCAATGATGGAATGACCCTTGCCCGAGACAACGTGAAAGACCGCACTGGAGGAGCGCAATACCGGCTTCACGCTTTCACCCGCCCGCAGCATGGTGGCCGTAAACCCCATGGTGGGCAGGCAGGATGCACCGGTCTCGGGATTGATATAATCCAGCTCAACCAGACCCATATCGGAATGGGCGGCGAAATGGCGCAAGGCCTCCTCAGTGCGTTCCCACGGGAAGCGCATCATCGGATAGGCGGTGGCAGGTGCCTTGTCACGGCGGCGCGCAGGCGCAAGACCGGCAGCACGGTATTCAACCTCGGATGGGTCCGGCCGGTTGCGCGGTGATTGCAACGGTGCCTCGACCGCATAGGACCCTTCGAGATAAACAAACAGCGGCAAATCCAGCGCATCAAGCCAGATCAGGGGCTTGTCTCCGCTATGCCCATGATCATGCCAGCATCCGCCGGGAGTGAGGATCAGATCACCCTCCTGCATCGGCAGCCGGTCACCATCGACGACAGTGTAGCCGCCCTCCCCTTCCACCACGATGCGCGCGGCACTTGGCGTGTGCTTGTGAGCAGGTGCCGTTTCGCCCGGCATCAGCAGTTGCAGGCCGACATAGATCGTGGATGTCGCCTGCATGGCGCCGGGACCACGACCGGGATCAACCAGAAACAGAACACGCCGCTCGGCTTTCTCAACCGGCGTCAGTTCGCCAGCCCTCAGCAGCAGCGGGCGAATATCCTGATACGCCCAATGGTGAGATTTGGTGACGGGCGCAGGTGCGTTATGAGGCAGCACCTTGCGCATCTGCGGCCAGAGCGGAGCCACAGCAATCTTCGTCATCGCATCGCGATAATCCTGAGGCAATTCTTCCAATGTGCCGAGCTGAACTGACATTGCTCTTCTCCCTCGTTTTTTTATAGGTGTGGAGGTCAGGCCTCCGAACTTGTCCCCAAGCTACATATGATGAGCATACTAGTCAATAGCATACTAACAATTAGCATACTTGATAAAATCTCCGATGCGCGTTAGGAAAGATCGATCAAATCAGATGAGATAGCGATGCTTGGAATCGAAAACAGAGCCGTTGTACGCAAGATAGGGGACAAGACCGGCATCGCTTCATCCGAAGCTGCGCGGGTGGCGGATCTTGAAATTACGCAGATGCCCGGTCACTTGATCCGCCGCTTGCAGCAGGCCTCTGTCGCCATCTTCGACAATGAGACACGTCAGGCCGGTTTTGATCTCACTCCCGTGCAATTTGCGGCACTGACCATGATTGCCGCAAGTCCGGGCCTTGATCAGGCAACGCTGGCACAAGGCATTGCCTATGACCGGGTAACCATTGGTGGTGTGGTGGATCGTCTGGAACTGAAAGGTTTGATCCGACGCGAGATCGCAGAAAAAGATCGCAGGGCAAGGAAGCTCTTTCTGCAACCCGATGGTGAACAGGCCTTGCAGGAGGTGCGTCCCGTGGTGCACACGATTCAGGCGGCGATCCTGCAAGGGTTGAGCCCTGAGGAAAACGAACAGCTTTGTCGCTTGCTGCGCAAGGCGCTCGATGCCGTCGGTGATGTCAGCCGCACACCCGTTCATCAGCTGAAGTCGGCCTGACCATGAGACCCGCTGGCAGAGGACCACTCGACTCGCTCTATTTCACCTATCCGCTCTTTGAAGCGGATCGTGCACCAGAACTGGACGGCAGCGACAATCGGCATCCGGTTGTCATTGTGGGGGCAGGCCCCATCGGCATGACAGCGGCGCTGGTGCTGGCTGGATACGGCGTGCGCAGCATCCTGATTGATCGCAAGAATACCTTCAATGACGGTTCACGCGCCACCTGCATCGCGCGACCAAGCATGCATATTTTTGAACGTATTGGCGCCGTCAAACCTTTCATAGAAAAGGCCCTGGGCTGGCGCTACGGTCGCAGTTACTATCGCAGCGATCAGATTTTCCGCCTGGAAATGCCGCATCCCGACGGCGAGAAATATCTGCCGATGTATAATCTGCAACAGCAATACGCCGAGAAATTCCTGCATGATGCCGTTGCAGCCTCGCCCCTGATCGACATGCGCTGGCAGACGGAGATTACAGGCCTTACATCGCGTGCGGATGGTGCGACGCTCGACCTGGCTTCGCCGCATGGCTCCTACCCGATCGAGGCAGAGTATGTGCTGGCCGCCGATGGCGCACGCTCAGCCGTGCGCTCCATGCTCCGGCTTCGGCTTGCAGGGGAAAATTACGAGGGAAAGTATGTCATCGCGGATGTCCGTATGGAGCATGACTTTCCCACCGAACGCCGGGCTTTCTTCGAACCCGCAAGCAATCCCGGCGGCACCGTTCTGATCCACAAACAGCCGGAAAATATCTGGCGCATTGATTATCAGCTGCGCGAAGGCGAGAGCGAGGAAGAGGCGCTGCGCGAGGAGACGATCCGCGCCCGCGTCGGCGCAATCCTTGCCGATATCGGCCATGACGAGCCCTGGGAACTTGAGTGGTGGAGCATCTACTCCGCCAACACGCTGCTGCTCGATGATTACAGGCAAGACCGCATTTTCTTCATCGGCGACAGCGCCCATATCGTGCCGATCTTCGGCGTGCGCGGATTGAACAACGGTCTTGCCGACGCCCATAACATCGGCTGGAAACTCGGGCTGATCCTCAGCAGCGGCGCGGATGAAAGCCTGCTCGACAGCTATTCGCCAGAACGGCGCGGCGCGACACTCGATGTCTTCGAGAATGCAACCAAAAGCACCCGCTTCATGACCCCCCCCACGCGGGGTTGGCGTCTGGCACGCGACGCCGCGCTGTCGCTCAGCCTGAGGCATGACTTTCCGCGTGGCCTCGCCAACCCCCGCCAGATGCAGCCCTACACCTATTCCGAAAGCCCGCTGACGCCCTATGCCAGCCGCGACGAGGCTTTCGCCGCAGGTCCCACCAGCGGCAGCGCTGCCCCCAATGCAAAACTTGCGCAAACAAGCAGTGACAAGCCAAGCTACCTGCTCGACCATGTGGGGCTTGGCATTACAGCTCTTGTCTTCTGCGATGGCCAGTTAAGCAAGGATCAGCATGCTGTGCTTGAAAAGCTTTCTGATCTGGATCCGCATTTCAAGGCGCTCATAACAGGACCAACGGAGGTCCCTGCTTCTCCCCACTGGCTTCATGATCCTGACGGCACAATCGCCCGTATCTACGGCGCCGAGGCCGGTGCGCTCTACCTGCTGCGTCCGGATTTTCACATTGCAGGCCGCTGGAGCACGATCGAGGCCCAGGAAATCCTGCATACCGCAAGGCTTTGTCTGGGAAGGCCCGCAGCATGAGTAATATGTCGTTTGAAAATCTGGAAACCGCTTATGCGCTGCTTGCCAATGCCATCGATGCGGCGGGTGAAGAAAATGAGCTGCGGTTTTTTGCGCGGCTTACCCTGATCCTAGCACATGAGCTTGGGGATATCGAGCGGTTTCAAAAGGCCATCGAAGGCGCACTCGAGGATATTCGCCCACCACAGGAAAGCCACAACAAAGCTGTCGCCTGAAGCAGGCCGGATTGGAAGGGGCCCATTGCAAGACAGCGGATTGCTGGAAATGCAAAGCCCGACCCATCTCTTGATGGGCCGGGCACCAGAAAAAATCAATGTCGTGAATGTTAGTAAATGGAGCGGCAGACGCGGCGCAATCAAGTGGGATGAGGCAAGTTCCGATCATTGTATCCGCGACCCGAGAGCGGCGATCCCCGGTACAAAGATGGTTTTCGCTGGCATCAAGAACGACACTGAGATCAACGGTCTGGCAGCGTTCCTGAAGCGATCCCGCCTCCGGATAATTTCGGCAATTGCAGCAGTTCACCAGCCGACAGAAAGCTGGCCGCAGGGTGGTTATGGATGAACCTCGTCATGGCATGCAGCACGCTCCAGGCCATCTCGTCATGCACAAGATGATGTGTGAGAATGCCGACGGGTCTGAAGCCGTCAAGCCGTGCAACGGCCAGTGCTGCTGACAAGTCGCCCGCGACCGCCACAGTATCACGACCAACCCGCCCGTTTTTCCAGTCCATGATATCGATATGGGTGTTGTGCTGCTGCAAACCCGATCCGCCAGGAAAGTGCGTGGTGCCAAAGGTTGAAAGTGCCATGAACCCCAGATCCGGCAACAAGGCCACGGCCTCGTCGCTGATCCGGTTCCAGGGCGGCACATACCATGTTCCTGCCTCTGGCCCGAACAGATCGATAAGGCGATGGCGCGCCGCAGCAAGCTCCTGTGCGATTACCCCCAGACCTCTTGCGGGAGGCGTTTCGGCTGCCTTCGTTCCTTGCGGTTGATGATTGGCATGCCAGACTCCATGCATCGCAATCGCAAGACGGTGATTGCCCGACAAGACGGTTTTCAGGCCCGCTTGCGCCCGCATGGGAATAACGGCCAGAAGACAGGGAGCAGCGTAGAGATCGAACAGGCCAAGCAACCTGTCGAGGGCGGCGCTCGAAGCCTCTGTATCGTCATCGCGCAGCCAGAACCGGGCAGTCTGACCTGCGGCAGCCCAGAGAGCGAGCTCTGCGTCCACATTCGGCCATGCTCCCTCAACTGTCATTGGACATCCTTGAAACCTTGTTTAAAGCTGCGTTCTTGCCAGTACAGGGCATGCCAGAACGTGCCATTGCCAAGCGAGAGTGATTTTGGAACCAAACCTGTTCCGCTTTATCTGGAATAACAGCAAACGCCAGCAACTGATCGTGCTTGGCATCATTGTTCTTTCCCTGCCATTTTATTTTGCCTCACTCGACATCCCAAAGCAGATCATAAACGACGCTTTGCAGGGCAAGGCTTTTGCACCTGGGGCCACTGAGGCGCGCTTCTTTGCCTTCACTTTACCCTTGCCGATGGCACTTGGAGGACCGCTGGTCATCAGCAATGGCTACATGCTGAACCAGCTCAATCTGCTGTGGGCTCTCAGCGGCATTTTTCTTGTCCTCGTCATCATCAATGGTGCCTTCAAATATACAATCAACGTCATGAAAGGCATTCTGGGGGAGCGCCTGTTGCGCCGCCTGCGTTATGTGCTGCTGGAACTTTACCTGCGGTTGCGGCCAGAAGACATCAGGGCCGTCAAGCCCGCTGAAGCCGCCAGTATCGTGAAAGACGAGGTTGACCCTGTTGGCGGATTTGCCGGCGACGCCTTCATACTCCCGGCATTTTTGGGCATGCAGGCCCTCACAGCCGTTATTTTTATCGTCGTACAGAGTTTGCTGTTGGGGTTTGTCGCGCTTAGTGTGGTGCTGATACAGGCCATCATCATCCCAAGGCTCCGCAAGCGGCAGCTTGAACTAACCCTGCAACGCCAAGTGGAATCCCGCAAGCTTGCCGGCCGTGTCGGCGAGCTCGTCGAAACGGCTCCCGTTATCCATATTCATGAAACGGGGTCCTATGTGCGGGCAGAAGCTGGATCGCGGCTGGGAACCCTGTTTGATATCCGCGTTGAGCTTTTCAGGCGCAAGTTCGCGGTCAAATATCTGAACAATCTTCTGGCTCAGATTACGCCGTTTTTCTTTTATGCGATTGGCGGCTACCTGGCGCTGGAAGGCTCACTCAACATTGGCCAGCTTTTTGCTGCCATTGCTGCTTACAAGGATTTGCCGCCACCCATCAAGGAATTGATTGACTGGGATCAGACACGCGCCGATGTCACCATCAAGTATCAGCAGATTGTCAGTCAATTCCCTGAAGATCTGCTGCATGAGGAAGATACGGCAACAACAAGGTTACAGCTGCCTGAGGCTGGCGATTCTCTCCAGATCAGCAGCCTCAAGGCAATTGACAGCCGCGGCGTTACATTGCTTGAGCCTATGACCGTCACCCTGCGCCGGCCTTCCCACATCGCGCTGCTGGGCGCATCGGGCGGAGCGAGGGACGTCTTCGCCAGAATTCTTGGCCGCCAGATGTTAAGCTATCAAGGGAGTCTTGCCGTCGGCTCATGGCAGTGGAGTACAATGGGTGATCGCAAGGCCGCACGCATTCTGGCCTATGCAGGGGCCGAGCCGCTGCTTTCGTCAGGCACCATACGCAACAATATCATCCTTTCTCTCCGACGGGCAAAAAACAGCACGGAAAAAAACGACAACACGGACAAGGCCGAACAAAAAAAGCGTCTGGAAGCCGAAATGAGCGGCAATATGATCTTGTCTCCGGGGGACGACTGGCTTGATCTCAAGGCCGCAGGAGTAAGCGAGCTTGATGCATTGGACGAAGAGCTCCTCCGCGTTCTCCATATTACGGGCCTTGCCGAGGATGTCTATCAACTGGCACTGCTGGGACGGCTGGATCCCCAGAAGGAGCCTGAACTCATCGCCCGTATCCCGGAAGCGCGCGACAGTATTCTGGCAAAACTGGAAAGTAGAGGTTTGACAAAACTCGTCGAGCCCCTCGATGCAGCGCGTTTCAACCGCCACGCAACGCTTGCAGAAAACCTGCTGTTCGGCAAATGCACGGGCAACCGGCTTTCAGAAAGCAATCTTTCATCCGATCCCTATGTCCGCTCCATCCTTGAGGCCGAAGCGCTGCTTCACCCCCTTGCCGCGATAGGATTGAGCATGGCAGAAACAGCGATTGACGTTTTTGCGGATTTGCCCCCGGGAGACCCATTGTTCGAGCGTTTCTCTTCCATCTCTGAGGAAGCCATGCCCGATTTCATCAAGCTGGTGGAAATTGTCAGAACACGCGGTAACCTTTCGAAACTATCCAACGATGGTAAGTTGCGCTTGGCCGAACTTGCCATGTCCTACCTGGAATCGCGGCATCGGCTTGGCCTTGTGACACCGCACCTGGAACGCCGAATACTGCGAGCAAGGGCCAGCCTTCGTCAGCATTTGCCTCAGAACTACGCCAGCGATATCGAATTCTATTCGCACGAACGCTACACGTCTTCGGCTTCGATACAGGATAATCTGCTTTTCGGGCGTATCGCCTTCGGTGCTGCACATGCTGCACCCAAAGTGCGTGAGGTCATGCGCGAGTGCCTTGTGGAACTCGGGCTCGACCGGGATATCCGGCGAATAGGTCTCGATTTCGAAGTCGGCCCCTCCGGAAAGTTCCTGCGCTCTGAGCAGCGCGCCGGGGTTGCTCTGGCGCGCTGTCTGCTGCCACGGCCATCCATTCTTGTGATCGATGGCGCATTGTCCAGCTTCAGCACAGCGGAAGCCAGCGAAATACTTGCGCGTGTACGGCATGAAATGCATGAAAAATCCATCATCGTCACACAATCTCAACCGGAGCGATGCACGGATTTTGATGCCGTGCTGAGCTTTGAAAATACCCGCATGACGAATATCCATTTTTTAGATGGCAAAGACACTGTCACGAAAAAATCAGGCAATACCCTGAATCAACTACACGGCTCCAGATCTGCCGCTGATATGCCCAAGCATGGAGTTTGAAGCGTGTTCAAGGATGAAATTGCCAGCCTTCAGTGCAATCCGATGTTCAAGGAGATCGATAGTGCAAAGCTCAAGCTGATTGCACTTACCAGCACACGGACATCCTACACAGCGGGTGATGTTATCGTCAGTCAGGGCAGTCCGTCCGAAAGTGTCTATTTTGTGCTGGAAGGCACGGCCAGCGTCGTTCGACAGGAGGAGCACGAGCAGATCCTGATTGCCGAGCTTGCCAAAGGGGCAATCTTTGGTGAAATCGGCGCTTTGCTGAACCGCAGCTATTCAAGCATGATGGTTGCAAAAACGGATGTCTGCGTTCTAGCTCTTGAAAAGCAGATTTTTTTCGATCTCTTGAACAAGGTTCCCCAATTTTCCATGGCGCTGATGCGTATTATGGCAAAACGGGTACTTGATCTCGGGTCGCGTTATGTTGAGGCGCAAATCAAATGACCGTTGCATCACCCAAGCTGGATAATTCTCCGAATGGGACGTCCCTGCTCCCCGATGACGAGAGATGGTTCTGTGCGCATTCGCTTGAGCGCTCAGTCCGTCTCTGGAGTGGCCTGATCCTCATGACATTCGTCCTGACGCATTTCCTCAACCACGCCACCGGGATTTTTGGCGTTGCCGCCATGAGCGAGGTGCAGAACTGGCGGTCTTCTCTCTGGCGCAGCTGGCCCGGAACAATTCTTCTCTATGGCAGTCTCAGCGCGCATGTCATCCTGGCGCTGCGTCGTGCGCTCGGGCGACGCACGTGGCGCATGCCCGTGATGGAGGCTTTCCAGATTCTGCTGGGCATTCTCATCCCCTTGCTTCTGCTCAAGCATGTGATTGGTACACGTGCTCTCAGCTCGGCAGCCGGAACCGATGACAGCTATATCAATGTGCTGCGCTACCTCTGGCCCGACAACGCGCTGCTCATGGCTTCCGCCATTTGCGTGGTCTGGGTTCACGGGACCATCGGGCTTTATTATTATTTCAGCATCCGTCAGTGGTTCCGGAATCTGCGTGTCCCATTCTTTGTAATCTCCGCGATCATTCCATTGCTGGCACTGGCTGGCTTTGTCTCCGCTGGACGCGAATCTCTCAGGTTGGCAACGCCAGTGGAACAGTGGAAGGCGCAGCAATCCTCTGCCTATGACCAGCTCCTGAGCAACGGCTGGATGGTCCTTTATGCCGCTTTCGCAGCCTGTGTCGCGGTTGTCCTACTCAAGTTTGTGAGGGCACGGTTCAAAACGTCTGTCACCATCAACTACACAGGCCATGGCGAAGCAACGGCAGCGACAGGCCTCACCTTGCTTGAAATGAGCCGCCTCAATGGCATTCCGCATCCCTCGACATGCGGGGGACGCGGCCGCTGTTCGAGTTGTCGCGTGCTTGTCATGTCAGGAGACGAGAACGCCACGCCACCCTCGATGCTGGAGCAGCGCATGCTGGACCGTATCCGCGCGCCACGTCAGGTTCGGCTTGCCTGCCAATACAAACCCAAACAGGACGTCTCCGTCCGTGTGCTGATGTCATCCAGAGACAAGAATATTCAGGACATGGCTTCAATAGAATTGCAGGAATGGGGCACCGAACAACAATTGGCTGTCCTGTTTGCAGATATCCGCGGATTTTCGACTCTCACCCGCAACCAGATTCCGGCTGATATCTTTGTGCTGCTGAGCCGTGTCATCACCGATATGACCCAGGCCACGGAGGCGCGGGGCGGCAGGGTTGTCATGACCCAGACCGATGGAATCATGGCTGTTTTTGGCATCGGACGCGATGCCAAAACGGGCAGCCGTGCGGCATTGAATGCAGCTGCCGATATTCTGAAATCTATCCAGTTGATCAACAAGGACATGCGCGGAGCTTTGCCACTGCCCTTGCGCGTGGGCATCGGCATCCATACGGGGCCTGTGGTTTTGTCAAGGAATGATGACGATACCAGCGGTGATATCATCGCAGTTGGCGAGACTGTCTCCATCGCGAGCCGCCTTGAAGATGCAACAAAGGAAGCCACTGCTGATTGTCTGGTGTCTGCCGCGACCCTTGCAGCGGCCAATTTTGCAATGCCTGCAATGGCATCCCGTCCTTTCCACTATAAGAATGGCGATCAGCCTATCGCCGCTTACGCGTTTGGCGACCGGCAGGATCTGCGCCTGCTTCTGGGCAGGGCAGACCGGGACACTCCCTCAAAAACTGGAAAACAATCTCGCACGTCTGAAGCAACGGCATAATCCTGCCAATGTGCGGATTAACGGCCATTGTGCAGCGCAGGGGAAGCATTGCACGCGACCGGCTTGCTTCAAGCCTGATGCAACTCGCACACCGCGGACCCGACGCTTCAGCCATGCTGATCGAGACGCTCAGACTGCCGTCAGGGAAGCCCTTGGCTGAAATTGGCCTTGGACATGCCAGACTGGCCATCATTGATCGTGATGCGAGATCCAACCAGCCCATGGCTCTTGAGGATGACCGTCTGGTCTATAATGGCGAGATCTATAATTTCAGAGCCCTTGCAAGCGGCATGGCCTTGAACACGACAGGCGACAGCGAGGTTCTTCTGCGCCTGTTGCAGCATGGCGGCATTGATGTCTTGAACGATGCCAACGGCATGTGGGCTTTCTGCTGGCTGGACGGACGCAACGCCACACTGCATGCCGCGCGGGATCGCTACGGCAAGAAACCACTGTTTTATACGATGGATGACAAGAGCATATGCTTTGCCTCAGAACCTTCAGCCCTGCTGACGCTCGCGGGACACAAGCCCGTGCTCAGGGCCGATGCCATGGATGCCTTTCTGGCGGATGGCTGGCTCTTCCCCGATCCCTCAGGACAAACGCATCTTGAGGATGTCAGAGAGGTCCGTCCCGGCCATTGCCTGACGCTCGATATCGCAAACTGGACAGTGACAGAACGTCTGGTGACTGCCGTTGAACACCTTCCAGAGCGCGAGGCTGTGGCGCCGCGATCAACGATGCTACAGCCGTCACTGCCTGATCTCCTCGCGGATGCTGTCGAGGCTCGCCTTGTCTCGGATCGCAAGGTTGGCCTGTTTCTATCCGGAGGCGTGGACAGCTCACTCATTCTGTCAGTGCTGTCTGCCCGAGGCCTCGCAGATCAGGTCATCTGCGTCACGGGAGATGCTGGCAAAAGCGCGGACAGTGCCTATGCCCAGGCCTGTATCCAGCAGCTCGGCATCGATTGCCTCAGCATTCCACTGGATTACAGCGCAACAAGTTTTGCGCAATTTCTGGGTGTCTGCAAAGCGCAGGGAAAACCGTTTCCGCTGATCGGCAATGTGCTTGGCATGCATGCGCTTTATCAGGCTGTCAGCAAGCACGACATCAGGGTGGTGCTTGATGGCACCGGCGCAGATGAAATCTTTGGTGGTTACTGGTATCGCTATTTTGGCTTTGCTGCGCGGGATGCGCGCCAGCAGGGCAATCAGGAATGGCTGTCAAGAATCGAGCCGGCAGCCGCATCAGCACAACGGGAGTTTCCCCGGCGAGAAGGCCTCACGGAGGCGGATTGCCAATGGCTCGATGACATATCGGCACGCCGTATCACGACACGGGCACCGCGCGATCCGCTGATTGAGTTCAATGGATCCTTCAATGACGCACTGCACCTTGATGCGACAGCAGGCCGGATGCAGGAATGGCTCTGGCAGAATGACCGGAACGCCATGGCCTGGGGTATCGAGAACCGCAGTCCGTTCCTTGATTTCCGCCTGTCACCCTATTTGTCGACGCCCTACAGCGAGAAATTCGATGGTCCTTACAACAAATCCGAACTGAGACCCCTATTTGATGTCTTCGCACCTTTGCCAACGGCGCAGCGCATCGACAAACAGGGTTTCCGCTGGAATTACAAATCCTTCATGGCAAACAACAGGGCCTCCATGATTGAAATTCTGGGAGATTCAAAGGCTGTTGCCCAGCTTGCGAAGGCTGATGCTCTGATCACTTCTTTGAAAGAAGACGATACTCTCTTCGACAGCCGTATTTTTCACCGCCTGCTCGTGCTGGCCGGACTGGAGGCCGTCAACGCCTTTGGGATATGATCAAGTACTGCCCATCACCATGAAGCGCTGATAGCGCCTGGTTGGCAATGTTCCCTGGAAATCCACCTTGGAAAGCGCGGCTGACGCCACCAGTTCCTCGACCGAATTCACGCAACTCACATGCTCGGGTATCTGCCGGTAATCATTGGACTGGATGACCACACGTTGGCCTTTTGGCAATCCCGACAACCAGAGCCGGAGATCGGGAATATGCTCGGCACTTGTGTTGATCACGAGAGAGGGGCCCGGATTCGCATAACCCGACATGTCAAAACCATACATATCCCCCGTCACAGCCTTGAAACGCCCTTCTTTCACGAACCGCCGGTTCAGGAGCGTGGCCACATTCTCGCAACCCGGATCGATATCGAGGCTTGCTATGAAATCGATAGCAAAACGCTCATCGTCAAAGAAGAGGGCGGAAAGTACACCGTACCAGCCTCCCATGATGAAAATAGTGCCGAAAGTAGCGCCATATGTTTCAAAAACGGCATCCCGGAGCCAGAGCTTGCTTGCCAGTTGTTTCGTATTCAATGAAACCGAAAAATCCGGAGGCGAAAGATCCCCAAGAACACGGGCAATATCCGCTGTGAGGCGTGACCCCGTAAGAGACGAAAGCCCCATGATCAGGTCATACGCTTGTTCAGAAGACAGGACAGATTTCTCTTTCATAACGCCTCTTGGCTGAAATGTTAAAAATCTGCAATCCAATCATTCTAGTTGCAGCGGAAGGGAGACAAATGCGATGGATGCAAGTGTAGTCTTGAACGCTTTGAGTGAAATGAGCGGAGTTTGCGTGAACAAACTGCTAGAGGATAATCCCGAGAAGGGGGGCGTGCGTCTCTCCATTGGAGCGCGTCGGCATCGACGATCGCAGGTCCGCATTCTTATCTACAGCCATGATACCTTCGGGCTTGGCCATCTGCGCCGCTGCCGGGCCATCGCCCATTCACTGGCAGAGGCCTTCAAGGGCGTGCATATCCTGATTGTTTCGGGATCGCAGGTTGCAGGAGCCTTTGATTTCAAGGCGCGCGTCGATTTCGTCAAGATTCCGAGCGTCATCAAGCTTTACAATGGTGAGTATACCTCGATCGGCGAGCATATCGACATCGCCGAAACCATCGAATGGCGCACCAATATCATCCGCTCGACAGCAGAGGCTTTCGAGCCTGATATTCTGATCGTTGACAAGGAACCACTGGGATTGAAGGGTGAATTGCTCCCCACGCTCACAAGCCTGAAGGCAAAGGGCTGCCGGCTCGTGCTCGGCCTTCGCGATATTCTGGATGATGAGGATATTCTGGCCGATGAATGGAGCCGCCAGGATACGCTGGAGCGCGTCCTGCATTTCTTTGATGATATCTGGATCTATGGCCCCGCAGGCTTCTGGAACCCGCTCAAGGGGTTGCAACTGCCGCCGGGAATGGAGGAAAGGTTCGTCTATACCGGCTTCCTGCGGCGCGAAGCGCCCCGCAAGGTCCAGCCCTATGATAAAATGCTTCCGGAACGCTACATCCTTGTCACCGCAGGCGGTGGCGGCGATGGTGCTCCTGTTATGCTGGCAGCCCTGCGTGCCTTTGACGTTGATCCCAAAAGGCATCTCCCGCTCGTGCTCGTGCTTGGCCCCTTCATGAACAATGAGGAGCGTGCTGAAATTCACGCCCTCGCCTCCACGCGCCCGAAAATTCATGTGATCGATTTCGTCAACCAGCCTGAAACACTGATCACAAAGGCGGCTGCCGTGGTCGGCATGGCGGGCTACAACACGTTCTGCGAAATCCTGTCATTCGACAAACCGGCCATGCTGATTCCGCGCGTCTTGCCCAGAAAAGAGCAGCTCATTCGCGCGGTCAGAGCAGCCGAACTCGGGCTGGTTGATACCCTGACGCCGGAAGAAACTGCGGACAGCGCCCTGATGTCGCAAAGGTTGCTGACCCTGCCCTATCGCCTGCGCCCGTCAGAATCCGGTGCCGGAGAAATGCTGGATGGACTGAACAAGATCCGCGAGCGGATCATGTCCTATGAAAACACGGCAGCCAGTCTCGACGCCCTCGATACTCCCGCTGTGGAGACACCATGAGCGCATCCATCCTTGTTGTCATGAAGGGGTATCCGCGATTATCGGAAACCTTCATTGCCCAGGAATTGCTGTCGCTCGAACGGGCCGGATTCTCGCTCCGTATCGCTTCTCTGCGTCATCCCACGGACAAGAAAACCCACCCTGTCCATCGCGAGATTGCCGCATCAGTGACCTATCTGCCGGAATATCTGCATGATGACCCCGTAAGGGTCGCCAAGGCTTTTTTCAGAACCCTCTGGATGCCTGGTTTCGCCAAAGCGGCAGGCGCCTTCCTGAAGGATATACGGCAGGATTTCACACGCAACCGTGTCAGGCGCTTCGGGCAGGCCATGGTTCTGGCAGCTGAAATGCCTCAGGATGTCGGACATCTTTACGCCCATTTCATCCATACGCCTGCCAGCGTAACGCGCTATGCCAGCCTTCTGACAGGGTTGCCGTGGTCCTGCTCGGCGCATGCCAAGGACATCTGGACAACGCCCGATCATGAGCTTTCCGACAAACTGGATTCAGCACTCTGGACAGCGACCTGCACGCAATTCGGCCAGACCAGGCTTAACGCGCTGTCGCGCCGAGATAACGCCGTCAGACTGATCTACCACGGACTTGATCTGAAGCGCTTTCGGCCATTGCTTGCACCGGCCTCGCAACGCAACGGCGACAACGCAGACAAGCCGGTGCGGCTGTTGACCGTCGCCCGCGCCGTGGAAAAAAAGGGACTGGATGTCCTGATCAGCGCACTTGCAAGGCTTCCTCGCGGCCTTCACTGGCACTGGACCCATATCGGTGGCGGTGCGCAGACAGAAGCGCTGAAAGCGCTGGCGCACAAAGCGGGACTGGACGACTGCTGCATTTTCCGCGGTGCCTGTGCTCAGGACGAGGTTCTGGCCGCCTATGGCAATGCTGATATTTTCACGCTGCCGTGCAGGATTGCGGATGACGGTGATCGGGACGGCCTCCCCAATGTCCTGATGGAGGCAGCGAGCCAGGGCCTGGCCATCGTTTCGACCTCCGTCGCAGGGGTTGGCGAACTGATCGAGCATGACAGGAACGGTCTGCTTGTTGCTCCCGATGAGCCCGATAGACTTTCTGAAGCGCTCCACACCATGATCAGGAACCCCGCCCTCCGTTTCAGGCTGGCGCGCACTGGTGTACAAACCGTGCAGAGCCGCTTTGATCATGCCCGCGGCATAAAGGCCCTCGTCGCATTGTTTCGCGAGAATGCCATTTTCTCAAAAACCATGCCAGAAATGTCCATGCGCGAGGCCGCCGAATGACAGCGCTCCGCTCCGCACCAAGAGCGCTTGTCTATGTCCAGCATTTGCTGGGCCTGGGTCATCTGATGCGCATCAGCCGTATCGCAGCAGCCCTGCAACAGGCCGGGGTTGAAACAACTGTGATGCAGGGCGGGACGGCCACTCCTCTTGTCAGCATGGCGCAACATGCGGTGATCCAGCTCCCGGCCGTCAAGGTCGATCTGTCCAACATGAGCCAGCTTCTGCACGAGAACGGGAGCGTTTTTTCCGAAACGAACAAAGCGCAACGCAAACAGATACTGCTTGATACGCTGGCCCATGTACAACCGGATATTCTGCTGATCGAGGCCTTTCCCTTTGGCCGACGCCAGATGCGCTTTGAATTGCTGCCGCTGCTGGATGCCGCGCGGCGCATGCATGTCGCTGTCATTGCGAGCTCGATCCGCGATATCTTGCAGGTCAACCGCAAGCCCGGTCGGGCTGAGGAGACAGTGGACCTTATCACGAGCTGTTTTGATCTTGTTCTGGTGCATGGTGAAGAAGCAATCACGCCGCTCTCCCGCACATTTCCGCTTGCCCATCAGATCAGGCACAAGGTCGTCTACACAGGGATGGTGGGACCGATACCTGTTGCAAGATTCACGGGTATGCACGCTCCAGACAAGCCAGGTGTTATCGTGTCAGCGGGCGGTGGAGCCGTCGGCTACGCATTGCTGACAGCGGCACTCGGGGCCTATCCACTTGCCGCACGCGATGCGGAGCGATGGCTGGTTTTGACCGGGCCGCAACTCCCCGCGCCCCAGTATGAAGCTTTGGTTGCGCAGGCGGTATCGCTTTCGCCGCACATCGATATCAGGCGCGACGTGCCTGACCTTGCCAGTCACCTAAGCGGCGCAAGGCTGTCCATTTCCCAAGCTGGCTATAATACCGTCGCCGATATTCTGGCGACCGGATGCCGCTCTGTCCTGGTTCCCTTTGCCGGAGGGGAGGAAAGCGAGCAAAGCGAAAGAGCCAGACTGTTGGCTGCCGCCCACCGCGCTGTCGTGCTGGAGGAATGCTGTTTGTCAGCGGAAAACATCGCATCCGCCATGGCAGATGCGATGGCTGCACCGGATATCATGCAGACTCCGGACCTGAACGGTGCGCAG
The DNA here is from genome assembly GCA_031401875.1 of Hyphomicrobiales bacterium. Taxonomy (GTDB): domain Bacteria; phylum Pseudomonadota; class Alphaproteobacteria; order Rhizobiales; family Beijerinckiaceae; genus JADCCX01. Next base: position 18,568 of record JANNRX010000081.1, read on the forward strand.
AAATCCGCAGAAATCCTTCTGGAGCACTTGCACAGAAGCAACCACATGCCCGATCATTCAGATCGGTATGCGAAGCCTCCTGCTGTGACATCTGAGGCATCATTATGAATGGTCAGGATATCATGCAAGCTCAAGCGGTGCAGGACAGAAGTCCCCTGACCTCTCACAACCTGCTTGAGGTCGATGGCCTCAGGCTGGGTTTCAAGATGATGGGGGGGCTGAACGAGGTTGTCAAAGGCGTCTCGTTCCGCGTTCCTCCAGGCAAGACAGTCGCCCTGGTAGGTGAAAGTGGATCAGGAAAATCTGTCATCAGCCAGTCCATCATGGGGCTTCTGCCGAGAAACGGAAATATCCTCTCCGGCAGCATTCGCTTCCGCGATCCCGTCCATCCCGACATCATGCAGGATCTCGCCAGCTTTGATCGCAACGGCCCGGAAATGCGCGCCTTGCGCGGTGGTCGCATCGGCATGATTTTTCAGGAGCCCATGCTGTCGCTCTCGCCTGTGCATCGCATCGGAGACCAGATCGGCGAGGCACTTGAACTGCATCAGAAGGTTGACAAGAACCAGGTGCGTGCGCTTGTCGTTGAGATGCTTGGCAAGGTTGGCTTCAAATTGCCGGACCGTGCCTTCGACATGTACCCCTTCGAATTATCAGGCGGGTTGCGCCAGCGCGCCATGCTGGCGATGGCGCTGATCTGCAAACCAGCCCTGCTGATTGCGGATGAGCCAACCACGGCGCTGGATGTCACGATTCAGGCGCAGGTTCTCAAACTGATGAAGGATCTGCAAGCCGAGATCGGCATGGCCATCCTGCTGATAACCCATGATCTTGGCGTCGTTGCCAATATGGCGGACGAGGTTGTCGTCATCTATCACGGTGAGATCATGGAGGCTGGTAATGCGGAAGACATCTTCCGGCGCCCCTCGCATCCCTATCTGAAGGGGCTGCTCAATGCCCTGCCTCATTTTGACATGCGCAAGGGTGAACGCCTGCAATCCTTGCGTGATACCAAACCGATGGTTGCGTCATCCCTGCTGAAGCCCTCCTCTGCGCAAACCACTCAGGCTGAGCCAATTCTCGCGGTCAAAGGGCTTACGAAAATATACGGCACACGGTCTGGCAGTCTGTTTGGCGTTGGCGGGCCGGGTGTGCTTGCGGTGGATAATGTGTCTTTTTCAATTCAGCGCGGCGAATGCCTCGGCCTGGTTGGCGAGAGCGGCTGCGGCAAGACCACCGTCAGCAAGATGATCATGCGCGGCGTCAGCCCCACGTCGGGCAGTATGGTTTTCAACAATGGCCATGGCGATATCGATATCCTGGCACTGTCAGGAAAGGCACTGCGTGATTTCCGGCCACGCATGCAGATGGTTTTTCAGGATCCCGCAAGCTCGCTTTCACCCCGCATGACTGTGCGCAGCATCCTGGCTGAACCGCTTGAGATTCACAGCATCGGTGACGATGTCAGCCGCACCAGACGCAGTGCGGAGCTCATGGAAGCGGTTGGCCTCGATCCCCGCTACATGGCGCGCTATCCGCACAGTTTCTCGGGCGGTCAACGCCAGCGCATCAATATCGCAAGGGCTCTCGCCCTGTCACCGGATCTGCTGGTTTGCGATGAGCCGGTTTCCGCACTTGATATGTCAATGCAGGCGCAGGTACTCAATCTGCTGAAAGATCTGGCCGCTGATCTTGGGCTTACCTATCTCTTTATCTCGCATAATCTGGCTGTCGTGAATTACATGGCGGACCGCATCGCGGTCATGGCCAACGGGCGCATTGTGGAATTGGCGCCGCGTCACCTCCTCTTCTCGCGACCGGTCCATGCCTACACGCGCGCGCTCTTGAAAGCGGTGCCTTATGCCGATCTTGATCGTCCGCTTGATCTGAACATGCCTTCCCTCAAAGGGGCATCCGACATGACATTGTGGCCGAAAGCCTTCCAGACAGAAAACCGCGGCGAAGATTTGATGACGCTCGACCTTGGCGAAGGGCATCAGGTGCTTGTCAACCGCTCGGCAGACATGAAAGAATTGCTGGCATGAAAACGGGCATAAACAGGCGCATCCTTTCTTTCCTGATGTTTGCCATTGTGGCATTCAGCCATAGCCGGGCCGTTGCGCAGACTGCCCTCGTGGAACCGCCCATTCTGGCAGGGCTGGTGAAAGACGGTGTCCTGCCGCCAATGTCAGAGCGGCTGCCACTATCGCCGCTGGTACTGCACGTGGCCGAAATGGGCCGGGAAATCGGCAAATCAGGCGGGGAAATCCGCATGCTGATGGCCGACCAGCGCGATCTGCGCATCATGACACTCTACGGCTACACCCGATTGATGCGTTTCAATCTCAAGCAGGAACTGAAGCCCGATATTCTGCAGGATATGATCGTCGAGGAAGGGCGCAAATTTACTCTGGTCCTGCGCAAGGGCCATCGCTGGTCCGATGGCACGCCGCTGACAGCGGAGGATTTCCGCTATTGGTGGGAAGATGTCGCCAATGACAAGAAACTCTCGCCCGGCGGCCCGCCTATAGCAATGCTGCCAGATGGGGAGGCACCAACCTTCGAAATTCTGGATTCGCATCGGGTGCGCTATACATGGCCTTCGCCCAACCCGTCCTTCCTGCCTGCCCTTGCCGCCGCGCAGCCGCTCTATATCCTGATGCCAGCACATTACATGCGGCAGTTTCACCAGAAGCATGTCAATGCGGATGCCTTGCAACGGACGGTACGAGCCGCGAGGGTCAAGGACTGGACCGCCTTGCATGAACAGAAGGCGCGGCAATACCGGGCTGAAAATCCTGATTTGCCCACCCTGGACCCCTGGCGTAATCGCACGGCCCCACCGGCGGAGCGTTTCGTATTCGAGCGCAATCCCTATTATCATCGCGTTGATGAAACCGGCCAGCAACTGCCTTATCTCGACCGCATCGTCATCAATATCGCGACTGGTGCCCTGATACCGACCAAGGTGGGCGCAGGCGACAGTGACCTTCAGGCGCGTTACCTCAGTTTTGATAATTACACCTTCCTCAAGATCGCCGAAAAGCGCCAGGATTTTACCGTCAAACTGTGGAAGCGGGCGGAAGGCTCACGCATCGCCATTTATCCCAATCTCAATGCCAGCGACCCTGTGTGGCTCAGCCTCGTGCGTGACGTAAGGGTGCGCAAGGCCATGTCACTGTCGATCAACCGGCGCGACATCAACAATGTGATTTTCTACGGGCTGGTCAAGGAAGGGGCAAACACAATGCTCGACGGCAGCCCGCTTTATGATCCCGCCTTTCAGACAGCGCATGCGACCTATAATCCTGCCGAGGCCAACCGCCTGCTGGATGAGGCCGGCCTGACGAAACGGGATATCGAGGGGTATCGCATTCTGCCGGACGGACGCCGGGCAGAGGTCTCTGTTGAAGGGGCTGGCGACAGCGCGGATGAAACGGACAGCATCGAACTGATCATCGATAATTTTCGCGCCATCGGTATCAGGTTGCTCTACCGCGTCTCGCAGCGCGAATTGTTCCGGCGGCGCATTCTGCTCGGCGACACCGTGCTGTCACTCTGGGCAGGTTGGGACAATGGCCTCGCCGGACCTGACACGGAACCCGAGGCCCTCGTGCCTTCAAACCGAGGCCAGTATCAGTGGCCCCGCTTTGGCCAATATGCCGAAACCAGCGGCGCGCAGGGCGACAAGATCGATATTCCCGAAGTGCAGGAGCTGGCCGATCTGCGAGTGGCATGGCGCAAATCCGTCACGCGTGAGGAGCGCATGGATATCTGGCGCAAAATGCTGAAAATCCATTCCGACAATGCTTTCATCATTGGCATCGTCAACAGCACACCACAGCCGATTATCGTTTCACGCAGGCTTCGCAATGTGCCTGATCAAGGCTGGTTCAGTTTTGAACCCGGAGCCTTTCTGGGAATCTATCATCCCGAAACATTCTGGCTGACCGATGCAGGCAAGAGGAACTGAACCATGCTCCGCTATATCGCCCGCCGTTTTCTCCTGATGATCCCGACGCTGCTGATCGCAAGCGCGCTGATCTTCACGGTCATGGAATTGCCCCCAGGTGACTTCTTCGAGACCTTTGTTTCCGAAATGCAGGCACAGGGTGAGAAGGCAGATATGAGCCGTGTGGAATTCCTTAAAAAGGAATATCACCTCGACAAACCACCAGTTGAACGCTATTTTTACTGGCTTGCTGATTTTGCACAAGGTAATTACGGATATTCCTTTGAGTATCAACTCCCCGTTAGCGATATCATTGGCGATAAATTGATATTAACGATCCTAATATCAACTCTGACAATCATTTTTACATGGGCTATTGCGTTTCCTATCGGAATTTATTCTGCAACACATCAGTATAGCTGGGGCGATTATGGCCTTACATTTCTGGGATTGCTGGGCCTTGCGATCCCGCATTTTCTGATGGCACTGGTCGTGATGTATTTCGCCAATGTCTGGTTCGGACTTTCCATCGGCGGCCTGATGGAGCCAGAATATCTCAACCAGCCCATGAGCATGGCGAAATTCACCTCCGTACTCAAGCACATCTGGCTGCCTGTCGTTCTCATCGGCATCACCGGTACCGGTGGCATGATCCGCGCCGTAAGAGCCAATCTTCTCGATGAGCTGGACAAGCAATATGTGGTGACGGCGCGCGCCAAAGGTCTGCCGCCCGGTCGCGCTTTGATGAAATATCCGTTCCGCATGTCGCTGAATTTCTTCATCTCGGACATTGGCAGCGTTCTGCCTTCGGTTGTCTCCGGCGCTGAAATTGTGGCCATCGTGCTGTCATTGCCGACAACGGGACCACTGCTCGTCAGGGCACTCCAGGCTCAAGACATGTATCTTGCTGGCTCATTTTTGATGTTTCTGGCCATCCTGACAGTCATCGGTGTCCTGATTTCGGATATCGCGCTGGCGATGCTTGATCCGCGCGTCAGGCTTCAGGGAGGAGCCACCAAATGACCATGCTTTCGCAGGCAATCCCCTTTGAGACGACGCCCACTGATGCCAGGCGCGCTGAATCAAAACTGACAGCCGCCAACCTGCCGCTTCCGCATTTCGTCTCCACGGCACCATTTGACCCGATGACGATCTCCATACTGACACCGGACCAGGAACGGGCCGCGGCGATGTCACAATCCCAGCTGATGGTGATGAAATTCAAACGCCACAAGCTTGCCTATTATTCGGCCATTATCCTGATTGTGGCGTATGTGATTGCGCTTTTTTGCGAACTTGCGGCACCCTATGAAAGCCAATCCCGGAATACGGCGTTTGTTCGCGCACCCCAGCAATCCGTGCATCTGTTCCACGAAGGTGCATTTGTCGGCCCCTTCGTCTACGGGCTCAGTTACAAACTGGACCCGGAAACCCTGAAACGCGAGTATACGCCCGACACCACAAAGGTGCAGCCCCTGCGGTTTTTCTGTAGCGGCGACACCTATAATTTCTGGGGATTGATCGAGGGTAACAAGCATCTGTTTTGCCCCGCTCAAGGGGGAACCGCCTTTCTGATGGGAACCGACCGGCTCGGCCGCGATATCTTTTCGCGCATTCTCTATGGCGGGCGAATCTCGCTCACCATCGGCATTCTGGGAGTCAGCGTCAGCTTCATTCTGGGCATCATCATCGGAGGTCTTGCCGGATATTATGGTGGTCTTTTCGATGTCGTGACACAGCGCATCATCGAGGTTGTGCAATCGCTGCCCCATATTCCGCTCTGGATGGCCCTGGCATCAATCATGCCAGCCTCCTGGAGCCCTATGCTGATCTATGTCGGTATTACCGTGATCCTTGGTCTGATGGACTGGACAGGGCTAGCCCGGGCGGTGCGCTCCAAGCTGCTCTCCTTGCGCGAAGAGGATTATGTGCTGGCAGCCCAACTGATGGGCGCCAAGACTCCGCGCATCGTCGGCCTGCATCTCATCCCCGGTTTCATGAGCCACCTTATCGCCAAGGCAACCATTGCCATTCCGGGCATGATCCTTGGGGAAACCGCATTGTCCTTTCTGGGGCTGGGCTTGCGTCCCCCGACAACGTCATGGGGCGTCATGCTGAACGAGGCGCAGAACATCAATGTCGTCGTGCTCTATCCCTGGCTGATGTATCCCGTACTGCCGGTTGTTCTGGTCATTCTGGCGTTCAACTTTCTCGGTGACGGCTTGCGAGACGCCGCTGACCCCTATCGCTGAAAGCCATGTCCTTGCCGACAACCAAGCGGTGCCTGTTTCTGGCCCCGCTGAAGCCGCCGGATCATCCCGTACCATCGGGAGATCGCATGATTGCGCGCCAGTTCATGACCTTGCTGGAGAAGACCGGCTATCCGGCAACGCTGGCATCCCGCCTCAGGACCTGGAGTCAGACTGGGGAGAATTTCAACGCTCTCAGCACTCAGGCAGAGACCGAGGCAGAAAACTGCATTGCACGCGAAAATGCTGAGGAAAGGCCCAAGGCCGCTTTCGTCTTCACCTACCACAATTACTACAAGGCACCCGATATCATCGGCCCGCAGATCGCACGTCGGCTCGGCATTCCCTATATTCTTGCAGAAAGCTCCCGTGCCCCCAAACGCGCAACCGGTTCCCATGCACAGGGCCACCGTCTGGCCGAGATGGCGAGCGATGCCGCCGCTCTGATCCTGACGCCGACACTGCATGATCAGGAAATGCTCGATGCGCTCAAGCCGGCGAACCAGCGTGTTGTGCGGCTTCCGCCCTTTCTGGATAGTGCAGCCTGGGAACCTGTATCAGCACCGCATCCGCGCATTCACAGCAGAGATGAAGCCGCTCCCATCCAGTTACTGACCGTCGCCATGATGCGGGATGGCTACAAGACCGAATCCTACTTCAAGCTTGCCGATCTTCTGGACATGCTGCCAACGGAGCACTGGACGCTGGATATCGTGGGTGATGGCGACAACCGCAGCACCATTGAAAACCGTTTTGAAAAATTTGGCTCACGCATCCGTTTTCACGGTGCGGTGAATGACCAACGCATGCTTGGGCAACTCTATGCACAGGCGGATATTTTCGTCTGGCCCGCCATCAGCGAGCCTATCGGCATGGTGTTTCTGGAAGCACAGGCACATGGACTACCCTGCATCGCCTTCGGCTACAGGGGCGTGCCGGATGTGATTCAGAACGGCGTCACCGGCGTTGTTGTCACGGAGGGTGATGACGCGCTTTTTGCTACAGCACTCACCGAACTTATTCGCGAGGCGCCGCGCCGCTTCGCCATGTCTGCCGCCGCCAGATCATTTATCCGCCATGAGCGCAGCATGGAGGGGGCGGCCACTGTTCTTCGTGAGGCGCTCGCCGCTGTGATGCCGAGCGGTTGACGCCCTTTCAGAAGATCACCACCGAACGGATCGACTTGCCTTCATGCATCAGGTCGAAGGCGGTGTTGATCTTCTCCAGCGGCATGGTGTGGGTGATCAGATCATCGATATTGATCTTGCCATCCATGTACCAGTCGACAATCTTCGGCACATCGGTGCGGCCCCGAGCACCACCGAAGGCCGAGCCTTTCCAGACGCGCCCCGTGACCAGCTGGAAGGGCCGTGTCGCTATCTCCTGTCCCGATGGCGCGACGCCGATGATGATGCTTTCGCCCCAGCCGCGATGACAGCATTCCAGCGCCTGACGCATGGTAGTTGTGCTGCCTATGCATTCAAAGGAAAAATCTGCGCCGCCGCCGGTGAGATCGATAATGGCCTGCACCACCTTGTCGCGCCCCACTTCGTCCGGATTGATGAAATGCGTCATGCCGAATTTCTTCGCCATCTCCACTTTGGCGGGATTGAGATCAACACCGATGATCTTGTCTGCGCCGACCATGCGCGCGCCCTGGATGACGTTGAGGCCGATGCCACCCAATCCGAACACCACGACATTGGCACCCGGCCAG